>NZ_VHLC01000080.1:0-42323 GCF_006547355.1 Myxococcus sp. AB036A
GGTGATCTGGGGGAGGGCGGGAGGAACGCGCACGGTGGCGCGCTGCCGAGCGCCTTCCAGGGTCCGGTGGACGAGGTCCAGCCGGTCCAGGCGCTGGAACAGCGATGGCCCCTGCGCGAACCAGTCCAGCGGGGCGTCTCGCAGGAGCTGGATGAGGGCCCAGAGTTCTGGAGGCGCGGCGCGTGTCTCCGCGAGCGCCGCGGGCAGCTCCGACTCGTAGATGCCGGTGTCCAACGCGCGGACGGGCGTGGCGCGGTCCAGGACCTGTTCTCTCGGCCGGTGGTAGACGAGGAAGCGAACATGCTCGCGCAGCACCTGGGTGCGTCGTTCGTTGATGCGTTGCAGCCGGGTCTGCTCCTCGGCCAGGAGCGCGCGAGCCACCATGACGTCCTGGCGGGACTCGGAGACTTCCGTGCCAATCACTGTCAGGCGCTCGCCTCCCCGTACCTCATGGGCCCGGAGCACGCTCACCAGGCGCCCGCCTTCCTCCAGGGCCTCCCGGTATTGCATGACGCGGTCCTCGAGGTTCCGCAGCACGGCCAGCACGTCTTCGAGCTGGGCCACGGACATGGAGAAGTAGGTGGCCTCTTCCGCCCGCGTGGGTACCTTGGGCGCCACGTATCCGGTGAACACCTGGTTCCAATCCTCCGCGGTCAGGGCACGCAGCTCGCTCAACGGAATGTCGATGCGCGGCTCCGGAGTGGGGATGGGCGGTGGCTGTCCGTCCACCGGCGGCACACGTGACCGTCGCCACGGGGGGACCTTCACGTTGGGGACCTGCACGGCCTCGAGGTTGAACTCCATGCCGGAGAGCAGCGTGAACAGCTTCCCGAGCACCTCCCGCTTGATGGCCATCGCCGAGTGAAGCGTGCCGATGACGGGAGACACCTTGAGGAGCCGGTCCCGGAGGTTGGTTTGATCCAGGTAGCGGACCGTGGACCAGCTCACCTTGCGCTTCGCGTTCAGGACCCCGATGAACTTCTCCACATCCGTCAATGTGGCGACGCGCGTCTCGGCCTGCGCGACGTCCGTCAGTACGGGAGATGCCGTCATCACGGCGGAGGTGGTGCTACCCAGCATGAGTTGGCGGACGCGATGGATTTCCGACTGGACCTGAAGGAAGGCCGCGTCCACGGCCTCATCGACTCGTTGGATCCGGTTGGACAGGTCGCGCATCAGCCCACGCAGGCCCAGGGTTCGCTGGGTGGTGTGAAGGGGCGAGCGCACCGGCCGATGCCACAGGAGGTTCTCACGCGCCCTGACAATCACATCCAGTTGGTCGCCGCGGCGGATGGCCGCGGGCGCGGAGCGCGCCACCTCGGTGCCGAGCGTCTTCCAGGGCGTCCAGCTGGTGCCATCGAATCGGGCGTATCGAATGCGTCCGTTGACCGCTCGGGACAGGACATCCAGCACGCCCTTGCCTGGCGCGGACAGCGCGGCGGTGAGCGAATGGCCGCCGCCCAGGTCCTTCCACTCGCTCCACACCAAACCGTTGAAGCGCCGGTGCAGCAGGGAGCTGCCCGTGAGCGCGACCAGATCCACGGTGCCGTCATCCGGTGATGCGCAGGCCTTGAGCCAGCGGACCTCCCGTCCCAGCGAGTGGTTCGTCCAGACCACCGCGGTCTGCGTGGGGTCCGGGGAGACGGTGACCTGCTGGATGTTGCGCTGGGCGTCCAGGAGGAAGGCCATGAGCTGGCCCCGTGACACCACCGCCGAGATGGGCTCGCCCTTGAATGCGAGCGGCGTCTCAAAGGGCTTCGGCCGGATGACGCGTGAGGCGGTGACGGTTATCCACCAGAGTGAGAGGACCTGCCCTCGGAGGGCCTGGTAGAAGACGTCCGTGCGCCCCTCGGAGGGAGACACCGCGGCGGCGTCTCCCATGACGTCGCTCGCCAGCATGCGAGGGCTGCTCCAGGGCTGATTGCTGACCCGGGTGTCCAGGTAGGTGTTGTGCAGGTTGCCCTGGTCGTCCCGGAAGTAGACGTCCAGCCGCCCGCGCGGCCACATCGCCGCGACGGGCACGGAGCGTGACCTGACCCTGCCCTGGAGCACGGGCGTCACCTTGCTCCACGCCCGGCCATCGAAGGTCCGGTAGCCCAGCGTCCAGAACGGTCCCCGGAACAACACATGCGCCCGGTCCTCGGTGGAGATGACCACGGGCGCGGAGGTGAGCTGTCCTGCGAACTCCAGCCGGGGCGTCGGGTCTCCCTGGGGCCGAGGCAGCAAATCGGAGCGCGCATCGACGGCCAACCCCCAGGACGGCTCGAAGTGGTTCTGGAGGTAGGCCTCGGCCGAGGGCACCGTCTCACCCGACGTTCCGTAGTCCTCTTCGGTGGGATTCGTCGGGTCGGCGGCGGGGATGTAGCGCGCCTCGTCCGGGTCGGCTTCCGGGTCCACCAGGGGGTAGTGCTTGCCGGTGGCGCCATACAGGTTGTCCTTGAGGGTGCTCATCCGCGCGCGCACGACGATGCGCCGCTTCAGCCATCCGCCCAGGCGCTGAAGTCCTTCTTCGATGGCGGCGAGGAAGGCGGGGTCCAGCGGTGCGTCATGCAGCAGCCCCGGCTCATAGACGGCGCCAGGCACGGGGACGAGGATGCGAACGCGCTCCTCTCGGGTGATGTCCAGCGGCTCCAGGGCCGCGCTGGCCATCGCCACCGTGTCGAGCTGCTCCAGTGGAATGGGGACCGCCTCCAGCTCGAACCGGTCAGGGAAGAAGCGCCGCGTCCAGGCGCGGTAGTCCACGGCGTCGGGAGGCAGCACGCCCACCGGCGGCAGGCGGCGGAAGTAGAGGATGGCCTTGTCCTGGGCGAGCCGCTCCGGGGGAAGCTCCGCCAGGTGGTCGTTGAATTGGAGGATGCGCGCCTGCCAGAGCACGGGCGAGCCGCGGGACTTCAGCAACGGCGTGCGCGCGCGTGGCAGTCCACCCGCCCGCGCCACCGCATGCCGGTCGACGAACAACGCCTCCGGACCGTCCGGACCCTGCTCGAAGCCCAACAGTCCAATCGGAACGCCCGCGTGCTCCCAGGGGGCGAGCAGTCCACCCCGGCGACGGCGTTCCCGCTCGAAGAGGCTGTACACCAGTCGGCTGCGCCAGCGCAGGGAGTAGTCCTGCGGCATGTCCCAGCCCTCGGGCCAGCCCCAGAGCACCAGCGCCGCGCCCTCCGTGCGCACCGCGTCCTCGAATGCATGGGACTCCGGTTCCACCTCGCAGGCGTCCGTCTGCGAAGCCGGTGGCGTCAGCACGGACGTGGTGGGGACCAGCACCAGCACCGCGGCTTTGGGAAATGCCAGCGGGTCCACGGGGGGCTCCTCGTTGGCGAGTACCTCCAGGGAGAACGTGGAAGGGTCCCGGTCGCCAGGGAAGAGGGGAATCTTTCCCAGCGGGGCGCGGAGCTGTCGGCGGACGATGACGTCCTCGCCTGTCACGGCGATTCCGCTGCCGGGCCGGACATGGATGAAGGTCTGCGTGGCCACCCGCTCCAGATGAACCTCCAGCCCGGCGATGATGCCCGGCGTGAGGTGCTGGCCAAGGAGCGCGAGCCTCCCCGCGCGATGTTCCTGTTCCAGCGCGAGCGCGTCCGCCGACACGGCGCGTCCCGTGAAGAAGTGGGCCCTCCTCCGCCACTCGGCGTCCACGCCGAAGGGCGCCATGCGTGGCTCCACGCGGAGCACATGCTCGTTGGCCAGCGGATCCGCAATCGGCTTGGTAATCATCTCTCAGCTCCGCAGCGCCAGGAACGCTTCGTCGAGCGACACACCTTCATCGAGCAGCTTCTTCAGCTCCGTCACGAACGTGGCGTAGGCCGCGGCGGTGAGCGTCATCACGTAGGCCCCGATGTCGGGCATCCGGTAGGACGCGGCCAGGGTGGCCAGCGGCACGTTCAGGAGGCTGGGTTCCGCCTCGAGCCTCGCCAGGCCCTGTTTGACGGTGGCAGGGAAGCGGTTGAGCGCGGCCATGTACTCCTTGTGTTGGAGGCGCTCCAACCGCAGCGTGGCGGAGGCCATGCCCGCGAACTGCCACCGCGTGGTTCCGTGAGCGAGCGTGTTGAGCAGGGGAACGAGCTGGCCAATGGCCATGGCGGTGCCGCGCTGGGGCAGGGCGGAGAACTCGTCATAGAGCTCCGCCTGCCGGAGCTTCTTCACCAGCTCCTCGAAGTGCTGCTCGCCGTCGTGGTCCTCCGGCTCGGGCAGCGGCTGGCCCGCCGCGGAGTGGTGGTGCGGCAGGCTGCGCCGGCAGGCATACCAGAGGGTCCGCGAGCCGGAGAGCAGCTCGCTCCACGCCGCGTCCACCAGGTCTGTCACGGGCGCTTCTGGCACTGGCTGGACCTGCCAGCGGCGCGTGAGGTCCAGCAGGGCATGCGCGGGCAGTCGCCGCGCCACCTGTCCCACCGCCGCGGCCCGCAGCTTGAGCGGTGCGGCGCGCAGCACCTCGCGGAGGCCCTCCAGCCGCTGCGCCATGCCATGACGCGCCACGGGCACCATCACCAGGACGGACACCGACTCCAGGGCCTCGCCCGTCTGCGTGAGGTCGATGGGGGGCAGTTGCATGGACTCGTCGAGGATGGCGCCGAGCTCGTCCTCGGCCACCACCGTCAGCTCGACGTCCACTTCGGGCGGGAAGTAGAACTCCGTGAGGCTGCCCGCCTCGATGGCCGCCGCGGGCAGGGTCCCCGCGGCGGGCAGCGTGAAGAAGTGCTCGCTCGCGAGGAACCGTTCGCTCTGCCCCGCCGCGCGGCGCGCCTGGAGCACCTCCTTCAGGTGCTGCTGATATTGAAGCGCGTGGGCTTCACGCAGCTCCCGGGATGCCACGCCGAAGCCCACCACGCTGCGCTGTTCGGCGCCCACCTCCCGTCGCACCAGGAAGGTGTCCAGCCAGCGGAGGGTGCCTCGGTCCAGTGCCAGCATCGCCAGCGGCAGCGCGTCCACGGGGAGGTTCCGCATCCCCGCACCGGCGAAGACTTCATGGGCCGCGCGGCTGCGGCGCGTCTCGAAGGTGCCGCCGCCCACCGGGTCTGGGTAGGGGATGAGCGTCAGCGCCACCGCCTCGATGATGTCGCCGTCTTGCGTGGTCCGCGCGGCGCCCATCGACGTGGGGTACGACGCCACCGGGTTCGCCGTGTACTCCACGGGGCGCAGCACCAGCACGTACAACCCAGAGCGGCTCCGCGCCAGCTCGCGTGGCACGGGGGCGAGTCCGAAGGCCGCGTCCAGCCGTTGAATCTCCGGGATGTCGTCAAGGCGGATGCCCGTCAAGTCTCGAGGCACGACCACCAATTCGCCGCCGGGTGTCAGCCCATGGCCCAGGCGGACGGTGAGCGTCGTGCGGTCCTGGCTGGGCGTGACGGTCAGCCCGTGCATCACCCCGGTGCCATTGGCGCGTGAGAGGTCGGCCTGCCGCGTGAGGAAGTAGTTCTGCTCCCGCGTGAGGTCCTTCGCGGTGAGGAAGCGCCCGTCGAAGAAGAAGGAGCGCACGCGCCGGTCGTCGTGCAACATTGCCCGGGCGGTCTCCAGCGCTTGTGCCGTTTCCCAGGTGAGCTTCTCCCGGGCGGGTCCACTGGTTGGGTTGAACACGGTTATCCCCCTTCGAGAGAGTCGGGCCTAGAAGACGCCCATCCACCGGGCGAGCGCGGCGGTCGAGAGGCTGAAGGGCCTCAGGTCATTGTCGACGTAGACAGTCCCCTGCCGCGTGGGCCGCACCTCCGTGCCGCGCACGTCCTCCACGTCTGTTGCTCCGATGACGACGCGGGCGAGGAAGACCCACGCGGGATCCCGCATCTTCAGGTCGGGCTGGGTCGGGTCCGTCAGCAGCGAGGCCGGGATGAAGGTGTCGCTCCACAGCTTCGCCAGCTCCTGTTCGCGGCTGCCTCGCCAGGCGTTGAAGATGGCCTGCCGCAGCTTGATGCGCCGCTGCACCGGGTCTGGTTCGTCCACGGGGTCCGGGAAGGGGCTCTTGGGGACCTCCGGAGGGGGATACGCCGTGGAGCGCGGCACCAGTCGCAGCTCATAGCCGTCGCGAATGCGCGAGGCGACCACGGCGTCCATCGCGTCGAAGGGCCCCGCCGCGAAGGCAGGCGTCTTGCCTCGCTCGCACTGGAGGAAGCGCAGGAAGAGGTCCGCCACCACTCCCGTGGGCGGAAATCCCGCGGCATCGGGGCTCAGCCGGTACTCAGCGGGCGTGAAGACGCCGAAGTCGGCCATCTCCAGTGGCTCCTGCCAGTACCAGCGGTCCAGCTTGAGACACGCGTCCGTGGGCACTTCCACCAACCGGCCGAAGGGGTCCAACGCGAGCCCAGCGGACACCCGGAGCTCCTCATGCTCCGGCTCGGTGCCCTCGTGGTGACTCACCTCGAGCCCGGCCACCGTCCCGACACCGTGGAGGTACGCCAGGGCCCGGGTGAGCCGGCCTCGGTGATAGGTCTGCTCGGCGGTGAAGTCTCCCGCGTCCAGGAGCACGCCGGTGTCGTAGTGGAGCCGGTCTCGCGTCTCCGCGTCGAGCAAGGCGTCATTCGGGGGCGACATGGTCATCAACCTCCTTCCAATCTGGGGTCCAGGCTCGACGGGCGTTCAATGACGTCCGCGAGCCCCAGCACGCTGTGGCCCACTCGCACCGAGGTGGGGGCGGGGGCGGGTCCGACGTAGGTGTCCACGCCCACCAGCGACGCGACTCCGACGAGCAGCGGACGGCTCGCGGTGATGACGGAGACCTGCACGTGCGCGGGGGCCTCCTGCTCCGCCACCTTCCGGATGAGGCCCAGGGTCCGCGTGTCCGTGCCCTGGTGCACCAGCACCGTGAGCCGGTGTGCCAGCCGCTCCAGGAACTGCTCCACCGCCTCCGCCTCCGCGCGGCTCTGCAGCGTTTCGTCCCCGAAGACGGCCAGGAACTCCTTGCGCGTCTCATCCCCGAGGAAGAGCGTGTCGCCCACGTAGGAGTTCCCGCTCCGGGCCAGGCCCGGCAGCAACGGGTCCTCCGTGTCCGCGAGGTCCGCGCCGAGGATGGTCGCCAGCGTGCGCCGAAGCCGGAAGTCCTCCACCACCACCACGGCGCCTCGGTTCACCGCGCCGTCGGTGACGAGGTCCAGCGCCAGGCGCAGGCCCTCGACGCAGCCGCGCCGCCGGGCGAGCGCGGGCGCGGACCGGAGCATCGCGCGCCGCTGGCTCTCGCCCACCACGGGGTCGAAGGAGAGGCCTACCCAGCTCGCGAGCCACTCCAGCGAATCACCAGGCACGTGCCCCGGGTCGGTGAGCACGTGCGCATGGGCGATGCGGTCCTCGATGGGCGTCAGCACACCCTCGACGATGCCGAGGAAACGCTCCAGGAAGTCCGCGGGAGTCGCCCGGCCGGCAGCGTCCGCGTCCTCGCCGAAGAGCTCCTCGCGATAGAGGGACGGCAGGTAGTTGTCCACGTAGGAGAAGCGCGATGCATACGCGCGCAGCGCTCCCACCTCGGGCGTCCGGCGGCCGTCACCGAACAGCTCCACCCGCACCCACAGGTACCGTCCGGAGAGCGCACGCACCTTCGCGTGGGCGCGCTGGATGAGGACGGTGAACAGGCCACTCTCGCCCGGGGCCGGCGGCGCGGGCAGCATCCCCGGTTGGAACGGCACCTCCGACGGCAGCGGTACCCAGCTCCCGTGCGGGACGTCTGGATGAACAGGGGCTTCCGGGATGAGGCCCAGGCGATGCTCGTGCCAGTGCGGCGAGGCGCTCGGCGGAGCCAGTGGCTCATCGGTGGCGGCAAGCCAGACGCGCACCCCGGTGCGTGGGGGCAGCAGCGCCTCCACGTACAGGCGGTGCCACACCGTGCGCCCGTCGCCCGAGTCGAAGGGCCGGTTCGGCGGGTTGGCGGCGCGGCCTCGCTCGGCGCACCGGGGCAGCGACAGGGCTTGAAGCGGCACTGGCGCCATGTCGGCCAGCCCTGGGGTGACGGCGTGGTGCGGAGGCTGCGCTCCCTGGAGAAAGGGACCTCCGTCATGGCCGGGCAGGGGAAAGTAGTCTCCCTGGGGAATCGCCTCTGACGCACCGGCCGGGAGCGCGTAGGCCACCGCCTCCACCTTGCCATCGTCGAGCAGTGACAGCACCGCGGCGCGGCCGTCCGGAAGGATGGCGAGACTGAAGGGCCGCAGCACGCCCGGGAGCGCGACGGGCGTGGAGAAGCGGCCCGTGTAGAAGCGCAGTCGCGCGTGCGCCGCGTCTGGGGGCACACCCGCGAGCGCCGGGTCCATGACCCAGCTCAGCACCGCCAGCCGTCCCTCGGTGTCACAGGCAAGCGCCACCGGCACTTCGCCAGGCCACGCGAGCGTCTCCAGCACGCGGGTCCGAGGCGGGTCCGGGTTCTCTTCCATCGGGCGGAACAAGCCAGCGCCGGAGGGAATGGACAGGACGTCCGGAAGCGGCTGCCCGTCCACCCGGCCGAGCACGGCGGGAGGTGCGTTGGGCGCGAAGGAAGGCGGACCGCTCAGGACATAGGCGCCACCCCGCGGGTCCGCGGCGATGCGGTGCGCGGCGATGCCTTCGGCCGGGAACACCACGGCGGACCACACCTTGCGCAGGTGGAGCGCCACCACGCGCTGGGCCACCGCGAGGTAGAGGATGCCGCCAGCTCCAGGCGACAGGTCCGTCACCGCGCCGGACAACCCCACCTGCGCGGGCTCGAACCGCAGGGTGGTGCCAGCGCCTCCGCCCGCCGCGCGCACCTGCCCGGCCACTTCGTCCCACCAGGCCCACGTGCCGAATGCGTCCACCGCGCCCGGTACGCGAGCGAGCCTGGGCTCCAGCACCGCGAGGTCGAGTGCCTCATCGAAGGTGCGGCTCTCGCCCAGGCTTCCCAGCCGGAGCGTCCTGCGCTTCGCGTCGTAGAGACACACCTCGCCCGCGGAGACCGAGCTCTCCGTGACCCAGTCCGGTGCGTCCGCCAGCATGTAGAACCGGAGGCGGTTGGCGTCCATCAGCAGACCTCGGGGACCATGGGCACCGCCACGCCCGCCTGCGAGGAGTCCATGCCGCCGCTTCCCTCATCGCCGATGCCGTGGAGCATCGTCGGCACCTCTCCGTCGGCATTCACCGCCACCTTGAGCAGCTCCGGGAGCTGCCAGTCCGCGATGGACAGCTCCACCGGTGTCGTCGCGGTGCTGCCCTTGAGCTGGAGCCAGCTCGGGTAGACCGGGCCCTCGGCCTGCCGGACGGACGGAGCAGGGGGCTCCACCGTGAAGCGCGCCACGTCGGCCGAGGCTCCGGCGCGGCGAGGGTCTCTCAGCACGCGCGTCACCGTTCCCCAGGCGAAGAGGCTCACCCCTGCGATGCTGGCCACTCCGGGGACCTGCGCCACCGCGACATAGAGCTCCCGGTCCTGGACGTCCCGGCCCAGCGGCCAGCCCTCTCCGGTGGGGCCTCCCGCCGGCAGCGGGAAGATGAAGCGGCGCACGGCCTGCCGCACCGCCTGCACCACCGTCTCCCTGCCAAAGCCCTCGCGCACGGTGATGCCCACGCCGAGCCCCAGTGGGACGTACTCGCAGCCAATCACGTAGAGCTCGGTGGTGAGCGGCCGGCGCGCATCCAGGTAGGCATGGACGGCTTCCAGCAGCGGCCGGTCCGCCCGCGGGTAGGGCGGCTCCAGCCGCGTGGCCGTGGGCAACACCATGACGGAGACGACACCGGGGACACCGTCTCGCCGTCGCCTTGGCTCGAAGCGGGGCAGCACCTCCACGCGCCCCAGTTGCACACCGGGGGTGCTCGCCGCGAGCCGCCGGTAGTCCTCCTCCGTCACGGCCCGGTCCACGTGGCGCAGCAGCGCGGGGATGCGGCGCTCGGCCTCCGCCAGCGTCTCCGCGTCCCGGCCACCCAGCGTGGGCTCCGGTTGTTGTACCCGCAGCCCCGGCGCGGGGCTTCCATCGACCCGGAAGGCGCTGATGTCCTTCAAGCTGCCAGGCGGGAGGTTCCCCGCGGCGCCGCCGCCGCTGCGCATCCGGGCCACCAGCACCTGGGCACCCGCGGGAGGCACGCGTCCGCGCACGCCGTCTCCACAGCGGGCGGCGCCCGCCTCGGAGTCCAGGGCGTAGACGGGCTCGTCGCGGCGGGCCAGCGCGAGGTCTTCGATGAGCCGCCACTCGCGGTAGCCCGCCCCTGGCTCTTCGATGAAGAGCTGGAACGTTGCACGCTCCACGGAGCCGGAGGGCAGGCGAAACTCCTGCTCCGCGTTGCCGTCGCTCTGTCCAATCAGGCGTCCGCCGGTCGTCTCGCGCTGGTCCACTTCGACCGCGTTGATGTCCACCCAGCCCAGCGCGAAGCGCTCCGGCTTTCCGCTGGGACGCAGGCGCAGCCAGGTCACCAATCGCGCCGCTACCCTCGGGTCATCCAGGCGGGGCGGCCGGTCGCCCAGGCCGGCGCGCGCGTCCGCCCTCACGTCATTGACCGGCGCGCCCAGGTCGGATGGCAACAGCAGCCGCACGACGCCCCGGCGGGACAGCTCCTGCGTCGAGTCCGCCACGACGGTGAGCCGGTGGTACACCGGCAACCCGTCCGCGGCGGGCGTGCCCGTCACCTCCCAGACGTGTGGCAGCCGGCCGCGCGCCCCGAGCAGCTCGGACAGGGCGGGGACCTCCATGACGGGGGAGACGCCCACGCTTAGGACGCGAGGCCCTTGTCCGTTCCCCTTCGTCAGGTCCTCACGGAGGGCCACCACGTGTTCCGCCTTGGGGGCGAGCAGCGCGAGCCACAGGCTTCCGTCCACCGTCTCCGTCACCAGGTCCAGCCCGCGCGGGTCAGCGGCGCCGAGGGGGAACACGGGCGTCGTCGCGTAGAAGCCGTGCTGGGCCTTGGGGTCCAGGCCGTAGACCTGCGCGAGCCGGGGCAGCATCGACGCGTGCTGCTGACGCTCCGTCTCCGTGAGCGGGCGCTTGCGGTACGCCTCGGCGGTGAGGTGCACCACGGTCAGTTCATCCAGCGTTTCGAAGGGCACGGGCTTGGGCAGCGAGGCGAAGGCCCGCAGCGACACGGAAGGCTGGAGCTCCTCGGTGTCGAAGTGCACGCTCACCATGCCGGTGGCGGCCTCGGCGGGGCGCAGGCTCGCGCCCAGCAGCCGAAGGAAGGCCAGTCGCTGGCGCTCGGGGATGAGGTTGGCGCGGTAGAGGATGGAGTCCGCCAGCCAGGCGAAGAGCTCCAGCAGGGTGCGCCCCGGGTCGCCCACGCGGGCATGGGTCCACTCCGGGGTATGGCCCGGGATGCGGGAGAGCAGCTCCTCGACGAGGTCCGGGAAGCTCCTGTCGTCGAGTCGGGGAGGAATGATGGGCATCTAGCCTCCGAGGTCCATGGCGAGCCCGAGCTGCTGCACGTCACCCGTGCGGCGCAGGCGGTAGACGATTTCCACGCGGACCTGGGCGGGCAGGTCCGCCAGCTCCAGCACGTCCACGCGGATGAGTTCCAGGCGCGGCTCCCACTCGGTGAGCGCGCGCTGCACCAGCTCCTGGATGCGCCGGCGGGTGGACACGGTGTTGGGCTGCCCCATCATCCGTTCCAGCCCGGCGCCGAAGCCCTGTCGCATGAGCTGCTCGCCGGGGCGCGTGCGGAGGATGACCTCGATGGACTGACGCACGCTGGCTTCTAGCGAAGGAAACGTCAGCTCGCCGCGTTCGTCCGGCACGAGCCGCAGCGGAAAGCCCACGGGAGGGCGCCTGTCGGGAGGCTTCGGGCTCATGGCGCGGTCAGTCCTCGAACCGCTCGCGCAGCGAGGCGGGAATGGGGATGCAGATCTTGATGAGGGCAATCCAGAAGAAGACGATGTTCAGCAGCGACAGGAAGAGGTTGAGGACGATGAAGGCGCAGAGGGTGATGATGGGAATGTTGAACCCACAGAGCCACCCGATGCCCTGACCCGCGGGGGTACTGGCTGAGCCTTCGAGGAAGTCCTTCGGCGAGTTCTTGTTCAGCAGCTCGTTCATCCCCGGCGGCACCTGGAAGGTGACGTTGGGCTTGAAGGCGCTCAGGTCCTTGAGCGAGGGAAGGGGGATGAGGACGGGCGGCCGTTTCCCGCGCTCGTGCCAGGCGGCGATGGTGAAGGGCGCGCTCTCCTCGCTCCAGACGATGGCGGGTGGGCAGCCATCCTCGCGGTGGACCCGGACGAAGGCCCTGGCCACGTAGCGCGAGCCACGCCGCTCGAAGCGCCGCTCGGGAGGAATGAGGTCCCGCATCCGTGGCGCGGTGGCGGCCTTCGCCGCCTGGAGGACCTGGGCCGCCTCCGAGGCATTGGGATGTGTCCACGAACGAGGCAACACCACCGTGCCCGTCTTCCCCTGGACGAGGACGTCCGCCAGCCCGGAGAGCGCCGTGCCCGCAGGCCGCTTCTGGCCATTGCCATAGTCGAGCTGCACGCGGTTCATCGCCGTCATGAGCGCGGGCACTTGGAAGGCGTCGAACACCGCGACCAGTCCCCGCAGGAAGTCGATGAACAGGGCGAGCTTGTCGTGCTTCGCCTGCGACAATCTGCGCTGGGCGACGTCCTGGTAGGTGACCGACAGGCCTTCGAGCCCTGTCCAGTCCACCGTCTTTCCCGCGGCGAAGTAAGGGGACAGCAGGCTCCGCACCTGCGCGTCATCGAACGCGGGCGCTGTGCTGGATGCGCCCTCCGGTGCTTCACCGCTCGCCACCTGGAGGAGCCCGTACAGCACGGTGCGCTTCGCCGCGGCGCACGCGTCGGGCGGCGCGATGAAGAGCGATGTCACGGTCTCTTGGTCCCGGCTGGTAGCACGCATGAGGCGCAGCAGCTCGCGCCGCACGTCCGCGGGACCGGGGCCCGCGGGCCCTTCGCGCCGCCCAGGGTCGGGGTCGCGCTCCTGTTCCTCACCGTCGAGCGTGACCCAGCCGGCGACCTTGCCGTCCCGCCGCACCCAGGCCTCGCGCGTGTTGCCCGCGCCCACGCGCCGGATGACGAGCCCCGCGCTGTCGATGCGGGTCGCCTCGACCCGAGGCTCACCGAACACGTCGCAGCAGGCCTCCAGCAAGGCCACGTTGAACACCCCGTGAACGGGCTGGAGCAGCTTGAGCCCCTGGGGGTTGAGCGTCCCATCGGAGATGAGGGTGCCCGCCAGCGCCTTGCGGCCTTCCTCGGACCTGAGCTCTCCGAAGATGGCTTGAACGAACTCCTGGTCCTGCCGCTCGATGAACGCGGGGGCGCCGCGCTGGGCCGCCAGCGGGGCTCCGGTGGCTCCGTCGAAAACGAGCCCGCGCAGCTTGACGGGGTGGCTCACCATACGTTGCCCGCCCCTGGCGTGTACGTCACGCCCATCACCGAGTTGGTTTGCAGCGTGTCGCACTTCACGACGCCCGAGAAGGACGACATCGCCGCGTTGACCGTGACCTGACCGGCGCTCACCTCCACCTGACTGGCGGTGACGGACACCGTGGTCGCGGCCCGGACGGTGACGCCCTGCTGGGCGAGCGTGACGGTGTTGCCCGCTGCCTCCAGCGTGAGCTCGCCTCGGTTGGCCTGCTTCAGCGTGGCGCTCACGCCACCGGGGACTTCCAGGGTGATTTGCGCGGTGCCCTCGCTCGCTTCGACGATGGCGATGCGGCTGCCATTCCGGGCCTTGATGACGTAGCGGTCCACGCGATTTCCACCGGGCGTCTCCGGCGGACGGGCGCGCCCGTTCCACAGGCCCCCCACGACCAGCGGCTGGCGCGGGTCTCCTCCGGCGAAGACCACGGCCACCTCGTCATCCTTGTCCGGGAGGAAGAGCGCGCCCCAGCCACTGCCGGAGAACGGCACGGCGACCCGCGCCCACAAGGCCACGTCCGCATCGGCCAGGCCCTCGGGCGCGGTGAGCAGGCGGACCTTGACGCGCGCCAGGTGTTCGGGGTCCTCCACGGACACGACCTTCGCCAGATAGGTGCCGAGCATGGCGCCCAGCAGGCGGTGCTCCTGAGCGTGTGCGGTGTCGGTCATGGCTCTCCCAGGAAGGCGCACTCGGCCTCGAAGTCCGTCTCGTAGCCGTGGAGGGTGTCGTAGCGGTGGCTGGCACGGACCACGTAGTAGGTGTTGTCGAAGCGAGCGCTCATGCCGCGGAGCCTCACGTGGGTCCCCACGCGGAGCGCGGGGGTGCCCTCCGCGGTGGCGTCGATGCGGACGAAGCGCCGGGCGCGCGCATCGAAGGCGGCCCTGGCGATGGCGGTGGCCTCGTCGCTGGTGGACACGGGCAGCGAGCCGAGGTGCTCTGTCCGAGGGCCCAGCGTCTGCTGGAGCAGCTCCGCGCCGGTACGCCCCGCGCCCGGGCCGGGTCGCGAGCCGGAGCTCTGGCCGGAGACCCTGGCGCCCTGGATGGCGTTCCACCCGGTGCAAGTGACCTGGGTGGCCTGATGCGCCAGGTCCGCCGTGACGCGCACCCGGCGAAGCTCCGAGTAGAGGGTCAGCTCCAGGGTGCCCCGGCGCACCGCGCTCCGTGCGGAGACGTGGAGCTCGTCACCCGTCACCTGCAGATCCGCATCCCGTGTGGCCAGCAATCGCCGCACGAAGGCCAGGTCGCTTTCGTTCCACTGGACCTGGAGGCCCAGGGACTCGCGAAGGCCAGTGATGATGGGCGTCAGGCCCAGGTCCCGAGCGAGCTTCTCCGCCAGCTCGGCCAGCTTGAGGTCGCTGTGGACGTGCGTGCGCCGCGTGAGCCTGGCTTTCTGCAGTGCGTCCTCGGCGAGCACGACGAACTCCGGAGCGGAGTTGTGCGAGAACACGGCTTCGATTCCGGTGATGACGCCGCGAAAAATCTCCTGCGGGGCGCTCTCGGGACCGGTGTAGATGCCGATGGGTGCCCCGAGCCTGAGCAGTTGCTCGTCCTCGAAGACCTGATCGGCCACGGTGTCGGCGTAGCGGGCGACTGCCTCGAAGCGCAGCTCGAGCGAGCACAGGCCGCCTTCGGCTTCCTCTAGTCGCATGCTGCTGACCAGACCAGTGACGCGTGCGTCGGCCTTGCCGAAGATGCGCACCGTGGGGCGGTGATGTTCTGGCTGTGACGTGGCGTCAGTCATGGAGAACGGGGAGCGGACTCAGTCGGCGATGAGCCGGGCCTTGCGTTGGGTGATGAGCCGGATGGCGCGGGCAATCGATGTCGGATCCACGGGAGGCGGCGTGAGCGCTGGCTCCGCGGCCGGGCGTTGGCTCGCGTCTGGCGTGGAACCCGAGACGACGGACCCCTGGATCTCGTCGAAGACGATGGACATGGCTCAATCTCCCTCGAAGCGGAGGCGGCCCCGGGGAGGCAGGGTCGCGCCGAAGCGGGGCCTGGTGACCCGGGCGCGTCCTCCGAGCTCGAAGAGGCCGTCTCCGGTGGTTTCGTAGGTGTAGGTGTCCACGTGCCCGGTGGAGCGCACGGTCTCCAGTCGGACGGAGGTGCGTGGAGGGCTGGCACGCAGTCCCGCGAATGCGCCTGCTGTGGCCGAGAGGCCCGCGGAGGCCTGCGCGCCAGACCAGGCATTCGCGCTCCAGCCCGAGCCGGATGCCCCCGTGGTCGCGGGGAAGTTGGCTCCCGCGGAGAAGGACGCCCCCGCGGAGAAGATGGGGCTCGATGCGGACGCACTTACGCCGAATGAGGCTGAGCCTCCCGCGACTGCCCCCGCGGTGAAGGTGGCGCTGCCTCCGAACGAGGCGCCGGCTGAAGCACCAGCCCCCGCTGCGAAGGCGCCGCCGGCCGAGAAGCCACCGCCAGCGGAGAAGCCACCGCCAGCGGAGAAGCCACCGCCAGCGGAGAAGCCACCACCAGCGGAGAAGCCACCACCAGCGGAGAAGCCACCGCCAGCCGAGAAGCCACCACCGGCAGCAAATATGCCGCTCGCGCCAATTCCACCGCCGAGGCCCAGCCCCACGCCCGCGCTGAATCCACCGCCAACGCCGAAGCCGGCCCCCGCGCCGATTCCACCCCCCATGCCAAACCCAGCCCCGGCGCCGGCGCCGGCCCCCAAGGCTCCTCCAGGTGCGCCCGTGGCGAACGCGGCGGGCGAGGCCAGCGGGACGGAAGGGTCGACGGTCATCACGTCCTGACTGGGGAAGCGCGGATTGTCCTCGCCATTCTGCTCAGCGACGGCGCGCGGGATGGGCTGGTTGGGAGCCGCAGCCACTTGCCGCGAACGCTCTCCCTCGGCGCCTCGTGAGAAGATCTGCTGCTGCCGCGTCATTCCCAGCGCCACCGTTGAGCGCAGCGGGATGCCATCAGCCGAAAAGAAGTCGATGGTCTCCTGATAGGTCTCCACCAGTCCGGTGAACTCGAACGCGCCCCAACGGAACGTGACGTCCGGAGGAATCTGGGTCTTGGTCCCCATCATCCGTGCGATCCGGAGGGTCTGGTCGCAGACGTTGGCTCCCGTGTCCGTGGTGTCGAAGACCAGCTCCATCGAGAGCTTCGCGTTGCTCTCCGCGACGAACTGCTGGTGCTCCTGGCCCCGGACGTTCTGCAGC
Organism: Myxococcus sp. AB036A; assembly: GCF_006547355.1. Classification (NCBI taxonomy): domain Bacteria; kingdom Pseudomonadati; phylum Myxococcota; class Myxococcia; order Myxococcales; family Myxococcaceae; genus Myxococcus; species Myxococcus sp. AB036A. The sequence continues at coordinate 16,430 of NZ_VHLC01000080.1, forward strand.
TTGTTGTTGACGGTGTACTGGAGCGAGCCCGGATTGAAGTGCACCGGGAGTTCCTGACCGTTGCTCTCGTTGATGAAGCTCGCGCTCTCGGGAGTCCTGTCTCGCATGGGCTCATTCCTCCTCGAGGGTCAGCCCCTCGTGGACGAGGTGCAGTTCTTCGATACCGACCTCGCTCGCCCGAGCGTTGAAGTCGGCCGCCTTGAACTTCACGGGCAGGGCCCGGTCGAGCTTGTAGGTGAGCACCGTCCGCAGTTCGCCGTTCTCCGACGGCGCCTTGAGCCGGATGCGCACCGTGCAGCGGTAGCCGTAGTCTCCCGACGTGACTCGCGCGAACCAGCGCAGCAGCCGTTCGCCTTCCGAAATGCCCCGCTTGAGCACCACCGTGCCAAAGGTCACGGGACCTGCGCGCTGAACGGCGCCCACGTTGTGCCCACCGACCTGAATCACGCGCGGCTCCATCGTGGCCTCCAGCCCGGAGCACTCGGAGAAGGCGCCATCCACCGGAGCGTCGCCCCCACCGCTTCCGGACAGCGGCTCCGGCTGGAACGCGAGCTCGAAACGGAAGGTGTGCAGGACAAAGGTCGCATCGCTCATGCGGCGTCCTCCTGCCGTAGCGTGACGCCGCCCTCCAGCGATGAAAGCCTCACCTGCAAGCGTTCGAGTGAGGCCGCGGGATCCAGCTCGACCGTGACGACGAGGCGGCCTGCATCCAGGTCGTCCTGTGTCATGGTGGTTCGGTCGCACCGCACGGAGAACGCCTCGCCGCGGCTCGCTCCGCGCAGCGCACCCGCTTCGTAGTAGCGGCCCAGCATGGCCTCGAACTGGTAGCGGAGCTCCCGCCAGGTGGTCTCGTTGGAGGCCGAGAACGTCAGGTCCACGCCCATCTGCCGCGCGGCCTTGAGGACCGACGATAGCAACCGGCTCACCGGCGCCTGCCGGTGGCTCGCCATGTTGCTGGAGGTCACATCCGAGAGCACCTGCAGCCCGAGCGGCGTCGGGCCCAACAAGGACACGCGCTCGAGCAGTCCCCTTGGGCCTGCTTCCGGGGGCCGGGGCGTCAGGTCCCGTGTCGAGGGAATCGGGAAGACACGCCGCACATCCGGCAGAGGCAGCCCCAAGGCATTCCGAAATGTCCCTCTCAGCAGCGCATTGCGCGCCAGGACGCCCGTCAGGACGCCCTCCGGTGCCTCGAGGTTCTCCGGCAGGCCCACGGAGCCAGAAGTCTGGAGCCAGGGATAGGCGAGCTGGATGAATGCGCTCTGGAACGGGAGGAGGAGGCCGTGCTCGTGCAGGAACCGCCCCATGTCCTGCATCGCGGTGCGCTTCCCGGCCGCTGTATCGAAGACGAGGCTGGCGGAGGGGAGCGGCAGCGATGCGACCAGATGTGTCTCTCGCAGACGCCGGTCACGCAGCAGCTCCGCGAGGATGGCGAGGAAGCCGGCCCAGTCCTGGTAGCCGGTCAGGTCACAACGCGGCGCCTCGCGCTCCGGCGTGTGCCACTGGGGTCCGGCTTCTCCCAGGGGAATCACACACGGGCCAAAGCCCGGAGCACCGAGGGGCAGAAGGCGAGGAAGGGGCAGGGGCTCGGGCACTTCCGCGACCAGCTCTGGCAGGTCCGGAAGGCACAGGAAGGAGACGTCGGGCAGGCCAAACAGGTGCGCCACGCCGTGCCACGTCGTCCGGTCGATGGCGGACGCGGCATGCTCCATTCCAGGAGGCGCGGGCAGCCGACTGCCCGGAAGCAGCAGATTGAGGCGCTGAAGCCGTGTCGGGCGGTCCTGCTCCGGAGGGAGCGGGTCCGCCATCCGTATGACGTAGCACTTGCGTCCCCCCTGCGCGAAGAAGGAGCGGACCGCGGCCCCAAGGGCGGTGGGCTCATCGGGCGTGAGGCCGGTGCGCGCTCGCCAGTCGAAGTGCCGCTCGAAGGCGCCAAAGCTCTCGAAGGGCAGGGGGACGTCGGTGAGGGGATGCTGCGGATCGCTGGGGTCCACGCGGAGCGTGGGGGCGGTCATCCACCCTTGCTCGAACAAGTAGCGCGACAGGGCCGCCGCCACGGGCGACTCCGGACGACGGCGGACGAAGCCGACGAAGCAGGCCACGTCCATCCGCTCGGGCGCGCTGGGCGCCACGCGCTCTGTCGCTTCGAAAGTCAGGCGCCGCATGGACCTGGGTCCCCCATTGCGCTCCGCTCAGTCCACGTCCGGGAAGCCCATCCGCACCGTTTCAGCGGAGAGGACGAGCTCTTCCATGGCCACGTCTCCGCCACCCTTGGCGGCCAGCGTGGGGCCGGAGAACTTCATCGGGGTGACGTTCACCAGCTTCCAGGACTGCACGGGGTTGCGTGCCTCGTCGAGCAGCCGGATGGTGACGGCCGCCTTGCGCCCGAGTGGACCGTTGCGGCGCACGTCCTCCACCCAGCTCCAGATGGCCCGGGAGTCGACGATGCCGCGCTTGAGCGTCACGTCCCCGGTCTTGAAGGGACCGGGGACCTTGCGCACATGGTTCTCCGGGTCGTTGCCGTCGCGGTACTCGGAGATGGTGATTTCGGTGTTCAGCCCGGACACGTCGGAGAATCCACCGAAGGACGTTCCATCGAAGCTGACTTCGAAGTTGAAGGCGCCGTAGGGCGTGGGACGGGTGGTCATGGCGACTGGTCCTTTGCGTTAGGTCCGGGCATCCGCCGTCTTCTGGCCGACGCGGAAGATGACGAACTCGGCGGGCTTCACCACCGCGACGCCGATGAGACAGACCAGCCGCCCGTTATCGAGGTCGTTCTGGTCCATGGTGGTCCGGTCGCACCGGACGAAGAACGCCTGCCTGGGTTCGGTGCCGAGGAACGCGCCGGTGCGCCACTGGTTCTCCAGGAAGCTGCCGATCGTCTCCCGGATGTTGGCCCACAGCCGCTCGCCATTCGGCTCGAACACCGCCCACTGTGTCCCCTCGTCGATGGAGCGCTCGAGGAAGTTGAAGTAGCGCCGGACGCTGACGTACTTCCATTCCGGGTCGGAGCTGATGGTGCGGGCGCCCCACACGCGGTAGCCGCGCCCTGGGAAGAAGCGCAGGCAGTTGATGCCCTGCGGGTTCAGGGTCTCCTGCTGTGCGAAGTTGATGTCCTGCTCGAAGCGCAGCGCGCCACGGACCACCTCGTTCGCGGGGGCCTTGAACACGCCACGCTCGATGTCGCTTCGCGCGTAGATGCCGCACACGAACGCGGAAGGCGGCAGCGCAATTTCACGGGGGACGTCCGCGGCGTCGGGACGGGCCAGCGGGTTGGCGACGACGACCCATGGGTAGTAGAGCGCTGCCTTGGTGGAGTCGAGCTGCGCACGCACGTCCATCGCGTCCTGGGGGCCCAGTCCGCGCGGCGTGTCGAGCACGGCCACGCGATAGGCACGCCGTTTCTCCGCCGCGCTGATGAGGCTCAGCCGTACCGCTTGCGCCGACGCATAGGCGGACGAGCCTGGCGCGGCGATGATGGAGATGTCCTCCACACCGCCCAGGCGTTCCAGGGCGTCGTCATACTGTGCGGCACCGGGCGCGGAACCGTCCGTGCCTCCCGTGAGCGTGAACGGTCCCGAGGCCAGGGCCGTGCGGAGCGCGAACACCGACACGCCCGTGCCTGCCTCGAACGCGTACAGCCGTTCCATCTGCTCGGAGAGCGTCGTTGGCGTGGGCGTGAGCACATTGCCGAGGTAGCGCGGGTGGGCACGGTCGAGGCCCAGCCCTTCGTAGGTCCGTTCCTGCCCATCCGCGTCCTGGGTGATGACGGTCAGCGTGACGAAGCTGCTCCCTCCCGGGAGCTGCTGGAACTGGGAGGCCGCATCCGCCGGCAGGGGGAGCGTGTCACTTCCGTTGGACCAGGTACTGTCCGCCTGCTTCACCCACCACGTTTCGCCGGGCGTGCCGTCCGCGCCGGGTTCGACCGTGGGCGCGTCGAGACCGAGCGCGCTGGAGCTGACCGCCGTCACCTCCAGCGTGTGGCCGGCACCAGGAACCGGGTGGGAGATGACGAGCTTGCTGTCCTCAACCGAGGCATTCGCGTTGGCGCCCAGCAAGGCCTGGAGGTCACCCAGCGTCACCTCGCCCAGGTCGCCCACGTTGTTGTTCGCCGGGTCCGCCGCGTTGTCCACCGTCTGGGCGTCCAGCTTGAGCTGGGGATTCGCGGAGACTTCGATGAGCGCCTGGGTGCCCCGGGCGTCCGTGCCCAGGATGAGCCGCCCAGCGGGTGCCGCGTCATCAGCGCCGCTCAGCCGGGCGTAGCCGCCGCGGACTTGGCGGTTGAGGAGGTCCACGACCTCCAAGGGCGTCAGCGGGCCGTCGGTGGGCAGGGTGAGCGTTTGCACCTGTCCGCCCAGGGTGACGGTGAGCGTGCTGTTGGCTTCAAGGAACGTGGTGGTGGGGTCGAGCTCCGCGGTCGCACCCGCCTCGGCGTTCCGGCCCAGGAAGGTGAGGGTGACGTCTGGGCCTCCATCGATTTGGAGCGTCAGCGTGGTGCCGTCAGGGAGGTTGAACGGCGGCGGGAGGGTGCCCACCACGCGAGCGGCGGAGGCCGCGGTCTGATTCAGCCGCACCATGCTGCCAGCGGGCGCGCGCCGCATGGCACCGACCGTGGCAGCCGTCAGCACCTCCTGCGCCGTGATGGTTCCATTGCCGCCGCTGCCCGGAAACCGTGCGGTGAAGCGCGCACGCAGGTTCGCGTTGGCGTTGGGGATGACCTCCGCCTGGGCGGTGGCGCTGGCGGGCGCGCCCGAGAAGACCCGCGCCACGTAGAGGCGCCCGCCGCCTTCGTTGAAGTACGCACGCACCGAGTGCGCCAGGTAGTTCGTCGTTTCGTCCGTACCGGTCAGGTCCAGATCGCCAAGGCCCCCAAACAGCCGGATGAACTCGGCGAAGCTCGTGACGAGCGCCGGCGTGCCATTCGTGGGACCCTTGCGAGCAGGACCCGCGAAGCCACTGGTGCTGGTACTCACTCCCTCAATGGACCTGGCTCGGAAACTCGTCTCTTCGACGTAGACACCAGGTGCGAGATATTCAGGCACGCGAGCCCCCTCTCTTCGTGGTTACGTGGCGCGCAGCCGCGCCGTCAGGGTCAACAGTCATGGATTGGCCCAGGTGAGCTGGATGGTGGCGGTCACCTCTTCGCCAGCGGCTATCTCCAGGGTGCTGCTCAATGGCTGGAACGCGGCGGCGAGCGAATCAGGGTCGGGGGGCAACGACGAAGGCGCCCAGGCGGCCCGGATGCTGAAGGTGAAGTGGGGCGGGGCTTCGGGGTTGCTCCAGTTCGCGACGGGGATGCCAGCAATGGGGATGAGCGCATCTCCGTTGTGGTTCGACAGGCCCCATCGTTCGATGTTCGGTGCGGCCAGGGCCAGGGACACGAGCGCATCGGACAGCGGCCTGCCGTGCGCATCCTCCACCCGGAGCCGCACCACGGCGCTGCGGACGGAGGGGCGCATCAACGGGGAGGGATAGAGCGTGACGTCCACGGGCCGGAAGACCGAGTCCGCGGGGAGCGGCTGTCCTGGGGGCGGTGGGGTCGTGCTTCGCGGCAGCACCAGGGTGAAGCTCCGGTCCAGGTAGCGACGGGAGGCGTCGCTCGCCACCAGCGTGAAGGGGGTGGGGGGCGGTGGTATTTCGGGCGGCTCGAAATGCTCCGTGTAGTCGGCGAAGCCTGGCGCCGCCGCGACCACGAGCAGCCCGCTCGTGTTTCGCAGGATGCGAAGGCCTTCTCCGGAAAGGGTGATGGGATCCGCGACTGGGCGCAGCGTCTCCGCGTCGAGGAGGCGGATGGCGGCGAGGGCCCTGCTCTCGATGCGCTCCATCCTCATCGCCTGGGAACCTCGTTCGTGAAGTCGAAGCGACGCGCCACCACGGGTCTTCCAGGCGGCTTGCCCTGCACGTCGATGCACACCACGCGCGCCACGTACGTCAGGCTGGGCCGGTAGGGGCGGCGCAAGGCATCCCAGAGCCGGGCGAGGTCTTCATGACTGATTTCCGCGGGGATGATCTGCACGAGGTCATCGGGTCCCCAGGCTCCCGCAGGGGTGAGGTCCGAGGCGCTCAGCGCCTTGTGCATGTGCAATCGCAACATGACCCAGGCCATGAGGCGGTGCTCGACGTCGACGGAGTCTGCCCAGACCGTGAGCAGGTAATGCAGGTCCAGGGCGAGAGGCGGGGGGCCATCCGGCCTGGATTCGTTGCGCAGGTGCTCGTTGACGGAGACGCGGTAGAGGAAAAGCGTGACGCCGGGCGTGTCTATCGGTGGCGCGTTGGTCTCACTTCCAGCCATGGTCGCGCTGGGCACCAGACTGAAGCTGCAGGCCGGGAGCCCATCGTCTTCCCGAGACAACTCATAGGCGTGCCGCAGGTACGAGACCAGCGAGTCACCTACCGAGTAGACGGCGGAAAAACTGGCCACTGCGGAGCCCCCATGTCCGTCAGATGAGTTCGCCTTCCGTGAAGACTGCTCGCACTTTATGTGTCTGGATGGTGTCGGATTTCATACGGGCGTGAGAAGGCCTTGGTGCGGTGGGTGGAATGCGTAGAACCTGTCAGGCCGTCCGCCTCGTCTGGGAGTCTGGCTATTCTGTATCGATGATTCAGGGGGCATCTGGCCTGGCTTGAGCTGACAAGGAGGCACGGGTGAAAGCGCAGGCGGTTTCCCGTCCAGACGTCCGGGCACGCGCGTCCGAGCCAACCGCCCGACGCGATGAACAGTCGCGACAGCGAGCGGAATCCCCGCGCCTGCCGCGCTATTTGATGTTTCGCCTGAGCGCGCAGGCGATATTCCCTTTATCGCAGGGGAACGAATCACCTCTGTTACAGGCGCCGCGCTCGGAGCCGCTCGACCTGGCGCAAATGAATGGCGAGGCGCCGGGCACCGCCTTCGTGGAGTCAGGTGCCCCCGAATTCCTCTCTGAGACGGGGTTGGATGAACCCGTGATGGAGGACGCCTCGGCGGGGGCGCACAGCGAAGCCTTGGAGGCGCCGCCGGAGGAATCGCCTGTTCCCGATGAAGTGCAGCCAACGGCTGAATCGACGCGTGAGGAGGATGGCGCGGCAGTCGAACCTTCGCCGCATCAAGAGACAGGCAGCGAGGTGTTGCCTGACGATGCGCGAGACGAGGGCCCCTCGGCTGCCACGGCCAGGGCTTCACAGGAGCGTGAGCCATCCGCGCCGGAGGAGGCACAAGGCGCGCCCGAGCAGGAGCCACCGGCGGTGGAGGTGGCGCGAGTCGAAGAGGGCCCGGAGGGCGTGGACGCTGGCGGAGGCATGGCGACGGCTGACGCGGCGCCAGAGGTGCCCGAGCTCACGCCTGCGTTGTCCGATTCTCCGCTGGACGTCGTCGCGGATGCCGGCACGGGGAGCGCGCCCACCATGGCCACGGTGCGGGCCCAGATTCAGCGCCGGACGGCGGCCATTCAGGTTGCTCCGGTGACGGCGGGCACGGGCGGCGCCCGAGAGGTGCGGTCCGTGACGGAGTCTCGCGCGGAGCTGTTGCGCCTCCGCGCCTCGGACGTCCCACGCAGTGCCGAGACCGCGATGCCGCCGGTGCCTGAAGGGCTTCCGGAGACACTGCCGACTCCCGAAGACCCGGTTCCCGAGGCCCGAAGGGGCGTTGAGGTGAAGTCGGGGCTGCCACTTCCCACGCAGACGCCTCCTGCGTTCACCGTGAGCCCCTTTGGAAACAACCCGAGGTCGGGCGAACGGCCGGTGTCGACGGACCTCATCCGCCAGCTCCACCGGGTGCTCGATGAGGGGCCTCCCGTCTCGGACCCCAATGACGAGGCACGATTCCGGCTGCTCATGATGCGCGAGCGCCTCATGGAGCGCTCGGCCCCCGAGCCCGGTCATGGCACGCCCGTCGCGCTTCAGGAGCCCAGGCCCCCTGAAGTTCCTCCGCTCACTCCGGCGCGGCGTACCCAGACGGCGCAGGTCATCGCGCGGCTGCTCGCCCGGAAAGGGGAGGAAGCGCGGGAGTGGGTCTCCTCGGCCCGGAGGAGTGCTTACCCCAACGGCGCGCTCGAGCGCGTCACGGCGACGGCCCACCTGGGCGAGGACACCTTCGCTCCGGAGTTCGAGCGCACGTTGGAGCAACAGCTCAACGCCATCGCGGCCGAGGCGGGAATCGCGGAGGAGGACCTCCAGACGGCTGTCGACGAGCGGCGGCGCGTGCTCGACGAGCGGACCCGCTTGGAAGAGGAAAGCCTCCAGATGTCGCTTCCGGAGGCCACGGCTGAACTCGGAGGCGCGAGTCAGGCGGTCAGTGACGGGGTGGCGGGCGGCCGTATCTGGATGGAGGCGCGCGCGCGTGCAGCGGAGGGAGGGGCCTCTTCACCGACCGCCTCCGTCACCGCGCAGCGAGACGCGCTCCTGGAGGACATCAACCGGCGCGTGGCGCGAGCGGACGCGCTGTATCGCCGGTCGGCGACGGTCCGCGAGCAGGAACTCGTCCAGGCTGAGCAGGACCAGCGGGCGGCCTATGCGGCCGCGGCTCAGCGAGACGAGTTCCAGCTCGACGAGGACCGGGGCGAGCGCAGTCAGGTGGAGGTCCAGGCGGATGTGGCCCTCAGCACGGCCTGGCTCAACGAGCAACATGCCTTCCTACGCCGCGAGTTCGAGCGGCTGAAGGGCGAGGCACGCGACGCGAGTCGAAGCTACCGAGTGGAGCTGGCCAGCGCGGGCAACGATGGGCGCGAATCGATTCGCGAATGGGCCGCGACGCAACTGGGCGAGGAGCGGGACTTCTGGGAGTCGTTCCTGGAGATGCTGGAGGACTGGGCGAACCAGACTCGAGCCAACGCCGAGGCCTGGGAGGCGTTGCAAAACCAGGAGACGGCCCAGGCTGTCGCGGGCGACCTGGCGATGCTGGACCGGGTTCAGCGTGCGGCCTCCGCGGGGATTTCTGAACAGGCGCTGCTTGCCGCCAACGCGTTGTCCGCGGAGGAGCAGGCTCTCGTCCACGCCTACTTCAATCCGGACCCGGCGGAGGGGGCGAGTGATCCGATTGGCGCTGTGGCCGCGGGCATGCGGGCGCGCATCTTCAACCAGCGCAAGGATTCACTGGAGAGTGGCATCCGGGACCTGTTCACGGATTCCGACCTGGAATGGCCGGTGTTCGCCGACGTGGCCCGCGCCGCGGGGAACACGCAATTCAATGCCTCGCATCTGGCGAGCGAAATCTATCACGCCTACCACGGGGGGATTACGGGCATCGGGACGGACGAGGCCCGCGCCTTCCGAGCCATGAGGGGGCTGGGGCCTCTCGAGGCCCTGGCGCTGCGTAAGTGCTACCAGCAGACCTACGGACTGGATCTCGAAAAAGACAGCAAGAGCGAGTTGTCCGGGGCCGAATACCAGCGCGCACGCGCGTTGCTGGCGGGAGACCGGAACAGAGCGGACGCCGCCGCGCTCTACACGGCGATGGAGGAGGCCGGTTTGGGGACCGGCGCGGGGACGGACGAAGCGACCATCATGCAGATCCTCCGGAACAAGACTCCGGAGGAGGTCGAGCAAATCTCGCGGTTGTACCGGGAGATGTATCACCAGGATCTCCACGCCGCGCTGCGGGAGGAACTGGACGACTGGGCCACGTTCACCACGCACGATGCCGATCGCGCCGACGCCCTGCTTCGCAGCGACACCGCAACGGCAGACGCCATCGCCATCAATCAGCAGGTGCACGGCTTCTCGTGGGCCAACGCGTTCAACCTCACCTATGGCACCTCGTTCGAGGCGGGGGCTCGTGACGAGGTTGCGGCCATCTACGAGCAGGTCCGCAGGGACGTCACGGAGGTGCCCGGCAGCGCGGACTGGTCCAATGACAAGTTCGAGGCGGAGGTCACCCGTCGCGTCCAGGCCATCAGCAATGCCTACGGAGGGTTGTCGTCGTACGGCCACATCGGGGGCTCGCTGGAGGAGGACCTCGCCACTCGCTTCAGCGGGCCCAACCGCGACCTGGTGCTGTCGCTGGCAAGCAACGACCAGACCGGCGCGGATGCGGCACGCCTCGCCATCGAGCGTCAGAGCACGTTCTACGCCTCCGATACGGAGATGAACCGGGTCCTCGAGTCGCAGTACGACCGAGCGCTGGAGGCAGTCCGGAGGGACATGGCACCCGAGCGGCGCCGTGCCCTCATGGCGCTGCTCGACCTGGAGGAGGCCGAATTCAGGCAGCAAACCGGCCAACGATGGACGCCTGCCGAGCGCTGGCGGAGGGAGCAGCTCGTCGAGCGTCAGATCGAGGCGGAACTGGAGGTGGAGGCGCGAGCCCTCGCAGACGGGAACATGTCCGCCTTGAGCCAGCGATACGCTGGCCAGTACAGCGAGTCGCTGGCAACGGCACTCGATGACTCCACCAGTGGTGTGGACGGCGAGCGCGCGCGGACACTCCTGCGCCAGGGCGGATACCTCTCCCGTTACCAGCGCTTCGACTTCTCGGTGCGTGGCGCGGGCACGGATGAGCAGGGGGCTCGTCGGGCCATCGAGGGGGCCTCCCGGGCAGAGCTCGAGGAGATGCGGGCGCAGTGGGCCCGGGAGAATCCGGGCGAGACGCTCGACAGTCGCGCGGCCAGTGAGCTGAGCGGCTCCGATGACATGGACATGCGCATCGCGCTCATGGGGGCCCCGGAGACGATCGAGGACCGGGTCCGTATCGAGCGTGCACGCATGGCCCTGGAGGAGTCCTCGGAGGGAATCGCGGGCCCCGAGCAGGCGCTCATGCAGATACGCCTGGCCCAACTGGAGGCTCTCGCCGACCGCATGTACGACGCGGACGTCTCCCCGGAGGAGCGGGCACGGCTGCTGGGCGACTTCGACTTCCACGCCGATGCGGTGCGGACGGCCGTGGAGGACCACCGCGCCGCGGTGGCGGAGATGACCGACAGCATCGCCAACGTGGTGGGGATCACCGTGGCGCTGATTGTGGGGGGAGTGGGCTCGATCTTCACCGGCGGGGCCTCCGCCGCCATTGCCCTGGCCATCATCGCGTCCATGGCGAGCACGGCCGCCTCCATGGGGACGCGGTGGTTGTTGCTGGGAAACCAGTACGGCCACGAGGAAATCCTCATGGACCTGGGGCTGGGGCTGGTGGATGCCCTGGTCGGGGGGCTGACAGCGGGGTTTGGCAATCGCCTGCTGGGCATCAGCCAGATTGGCCGTGCCGTCGCGGCGCCGGTGGTGACGCGCGCTGGCATGCGGGGGGCGGCACAGCGACTGTCGATGTCGCTGCGGCAGCTCTTCGTGGGGAGCACCGGGCGGCTGACGCAGGCGACCCGTTCCATCGCCATGCTCGAGCGCATGTTGCAAGGCGGGCGGCTCAGCCAGCTCGCCGCACACGGCATCGCGCAGACGATGGAGAACGCGGTGCAGTCGCTGCCCTCCGCCGTCATCGCCAACGTGGCGAACGACCAGGCCTGGGAGCATGGCAACCCGCTGGTGAACATCGTGCGTGGCACCTCGGAGCAGATGGGGCACGGGCTGGCCCTGGGGCTCGCCATGAGTGCCGGGCACGCCTCGGTGAGCCATGTGGGCGGCGCGGCCTGGCGGTTTGCTCGGGGGCCCCGGCTTGGAAGTGCCCCGGACGTGTTGTCGCACGAGCATCTGCTGACCTCTCCGGAGTCCCACGAGGCGGCGCTTCGCGAGTTCCAGCGTCGCAACCCGGGTCGCTCGGAGCAGGACTTCCAGGCGCTGGTGAATGAACAACGACGGCTGCACCTGGAGGAGTTCCTGGCGGAGGGCCGAGGCCGGACGGAGGCCGACTTCAACCAGATGCTCGAAGGGGAGCGCGCCGCGCGGCTCGCCGAATACCAGCAGATGCATCCAGGCCGCACGTCGGCTGACTTCGATGCCGACGTGGGCCGCCGCAGCGGTGAGGCACATTCAGAGGTGTCGCGCGCGGCGAAGGCCCTGGAGGCGGTGCGGACGCAGATGGAGGAGGGGCTCCCGGAGGACGCGCGGGCACTTGCTCGTGAGGTTCCGGTGACGTCGGTGTCGGCCTCGGAGATGGCGCGCTTGCAGGGCAGCCTCACGGCGGAGGCCGCGGTGGTCATTCGTGATGGCCAGGTGCATCTGGTGGTGCGCGAGGGAGCGAATCCGGCCGCGGTGCGCGAGCAAGCCGCGCGTCTGGTGGAGCTGGTGGAGCCCGGCACCGCGGGGCGCGCGAAGGACCCATCGCTCTCCCTGCCACGAGACCTGCGTGACCGGGTTCCCGTCCACGTCAATCCGAAGCTCACGGGAGGCTCGGTGCAGGTGCATTACGTGTCACACAAGGACGTCATCGTCGGCGTGTGGCTCGAGGTGGGGCCACAGGCACGGGCCGTGGACATCCACATGCATGTGCGGACGGCGCGTTCCATGCGTCAGCTCCAGGGCTTGAGCGGCTCCGTGCAGCGGTTGCTGGCGCAGGTCCGGCAGTGGTTCGGCGCCAATCCGGGAGCGAGGCCGGGCACCCTCGCGTGGGAGGCCAGGCTCGAACTGGAGAAGCTCCCGCGAATCATCCAGGAGCGGGCGCAGGCGCTTCGGTTGGCCACGGACCCTGACGTCCGGACTCGCATCGCGTTCGAAATCGAGACGTTGCGGCTGCAGGTGGAGACACATGCCGCGAACGTCCGGGCGATGAGCCTGGAGCCGGGTGTCGGCTTCGTCGCGGCGACGGTGCCAGATGAGGCGACGGTGGTTGCTCGCCTCGCGGAAATGCCCCCCGAGCTGCGGCAGATTCTTCGGGAACGAGGACCTCTGGTCGAGGCCTACGTGGCGATGAATCCGGAGTTCTTCCGCACGTTGGTGATGCCGCGTGGGGAGACGGCCCTTGCGGCGAATGAAGTCAGCGTGGAGCGCACCCAGAGATTGGCGGACATCCTCCTTCGCTTGCTGGGCGGGCGCGATGCGAGGGATCTGGCGTCACCAGGGCTGCTGCCGCTGGCGGAGACCCATCTCCACTTGGGGGGCATGCTCGAGGCGGAACACATCGTCCGGCACATGGAGGCACTCATTGGTGATACGGCGAACCCCGACAGCGCTCGCGGGGAGCTCAATCGGTGGATCAAGGCCGTCAACGACCTGCTTTCCGGGCGTGAGGGGAGGCGTCGCATCTCCAAAGAGGATCGTGCTCGCTTCACACAGTCCCAGGAAGACGCGCGGGCCGCCCTCAAGGAGTACGACGAGGCCTACCGCGCCTCGCTCGTCGAGCCGAAGCCCGAGGATGCGGCGATCCTTCACGTGTTGCGTGAGAAGCTGATCGAGCACATCGAGGACGTTGTCTCGATGCCCATGACCAATGCCACGATGAAGCCCTTGCTCACGCCTTTCTTCGCTGAGTTCGTCCGGCAGAAGCGATTCCTGCTCGGAAGGAAGTCGGGCCTCGAGCTCCTCACGATGGCGGCAAGCGATCTTCACGAGCACGGCGTGTCGATGCTCGAGCTGCGCCAGGGACTCTCCGATCATGTCGAAGCCTGGTTCGAGGCCATGAGGCAATCTGGAGCGGATTTTGTTCAGGGCCTCATTGTCACGCAGGTGAAGAACTACGCTGCGGATCCGAACTTCATCCCGGAGATCATGCGCCGAATTCGCAATGGCGAGCTGGCCTACGTTCTTGGGTTCGATCTGAGCGGGCTGGAATCCGGGGGCATCGGAAAGGACACGGTGGGACTGAGAGACGCCTATCTCAACCCCTTCCTGGAGGTTCATCAGTACAATCGTCTGCAACTGGTGGGACTGCTCGAAGGCAACGAAGGGCTGCGAGACGGTGTTCAGCAATTCCTTGAGTCCAGTTCGGACCTCCGCTTCCATTTCCTCGTCCAACGCCTCGGTCTTCCGGCGAACACACCACCCCTGGTGGTCGCGGACAGACTGGCCCAAGCCATTCAGGATGGGACCCTGGGCGCACGTGAACTGGGCGTCTGGAATCGGGTGATGCGCGACGCCATCACGCACGTCGGGGTTGAGCATCAAACGAACTACCTCGCGCCGCGGGATGGCTTCCGGGGCTTGTTGGGGATCACCGTCCATGCGGGCGAGCAGGTGCGGGGGCAGGTTTCGCTGAGTTCGCTGCTGGAAGACGTGCGTCTCGTCCTCGATTACGGGTCCGATCGCGTCGGCCATGGTGTGATTCTCGGCACCTCCTTCGTCGATCCGGGGCACCCGGTGCGCGTCAACTCCACGTTGATGACAAGCCTGGGGTTCAAGGAGCGAAAGGGTGTGTGGGTTCGCGGGAAGGAGCGCTACACGGTGGAGGTGCTCCTGGCGATGGAGCAGAAACGGAGACAACTCCTGGGCCAGGCCGTCAACCTCGGCGTGGTGATCGAAATCAACCCGACGTCGAACGTGTTGCTGAGCGGGCTCGACCCATGGTCGGCACATCCCGTGGCGCGTATGCTGCAGGACGAACCCGCACTTCGCGTTTCCGTGAACACGGACAACGCAGGCATGCACTTGACCAATCCGCGTCTGGAGCTGGCCTACCTGCTGGCGACCGAGTCCTTGACGTACCCTCAAGCCGTCCGGGTGGTTCTTGAAGGATTCGCGTCTCGCATGGGCGGCCGTCCGATTGCGGACGCCGAGAACCTGCGCAAGCAGATGGAAGACGCCATCGTGCTGGCCACGCGGACGAGCGGCGAGCGTATGCTCGTGCTGGAAGAACTGGCGCGCCGCTACGGCCTGCAGGCGCCAGCGCCTGCGACCGGCGTCGAAGTTGACGATGGTGCTTTTCGACAGGCCCTGTCCCCCTACCTCCGCCTCATCCTGCAATGACCCAGGACCCGAACGAGCCCCCACGACACCCCGTGTTCGCACGGTGCATCCGCGACCTGGGAATCGAGTTCCTCATCGCGCATCGGCTCGCCCGGCTGTACACGCCGCCCCGGATGGCGGGCTCACCGCGCGTGTTCCTCACGGGACTGGCCGCGATTCGCGACATGCCGTCCTTGCTCGCGACCTTGCGGCTGCATTCCTCCCTGGATGCAAAGCTCCTGGGGGCCGAGGCGAAGCAGGTCGTGGAGCAACTGAACGAGGCCCTGAGCAGCGATGTGGCGAAAGGCGAGGCGCCTGAAGCCGCGTTTGAGCGATGGGTTCAGGAGATGGGGGCGTTGTTGCTTCGGCACGAAGGAGATCGACGCTTCGATCCGAAGATTCTCCTGGAGCAGCAGCTCTCCATGGGAGGGAATGGCCTGCGGACGGACATGGCGCTTGCGCGCTTCGGCCTGGAGCGGGTGTTGGGCCGCGAGCCCGAGGTTCAGCTTCCAGCGCCCGTGCTCCCCCGCGACGAGGTGCCTTCGCGAGGTGAGGGGAGGGTGGAGGTCATCGAGCTGGGGGACCTCGTCTATGGTTGGTGGGCGGGGGGCGAGAAGCCCTTGATGGATGCGCTGGGCGATGCCCGGAGTGCCGTTCGGTTCCGGTGGGTTCATGGCATCACGGGGTACCGGGCGGGGAGCGTGTTCGCCGCGGGGTTCGCGGAGGCACTCCGAGAAGCGGTTCCCGAACGCTTCTGGGAGGTCATCGAGAAGATCTATCGCTGGCAGAACGACGTGGGGGCGCGTGTCACTCGGGAGGTTGTGAGGGACCTGCCGGTGGACCCCGACGCGGTTCTGGCGCGTGCATCCGCGCCAGACATCATGGAAAAGGTTCAGAGCGACCAGGCCATGGTGACGACCTGCGCCATTCCGCCCATCCGCCCGGCATTCGTCGTGGGACGCAAGCTGTTCCTGGGGCGAGAGAAGTACCCGGAGCTGGCCGCGGAGGTTCGCAGGCTCGCGAGTGCCTTCTGAGATCACCTCTCGTACACCAGAGGTAAAGATTGCCGCATTCGTGGATATCGTGAATTGTGCGGTTTTTATGAATTCCTAATTTCCCTTTGGGTATTCTGATTGAGAGGTGTGCGGTCGACCTTGGAATCCCCAGGTGGATGGCGCACCTCAGTCATTGACTGTCCAAGGGACCCCCATGTTCAAGAAGGCATCAGTTGTCGCTATGACTTGTGGCGCAGTGATGGCGGGTTGTGGCACCGGCCCGACGGTGGAGAGCCAGGAGATCATCTCCAACCTCATCGAAGCCGGCTTTCCGGCCGACGACATCCTGGTCGTCGACGGTGCTGTGTACGTGGGCCGAGACGCCCACGTGACGCTGGACGCGTCCCGCGAGATGCTCCAGACCCCCGAGGGGAGCGCAGAGCAGTACCGCTCGACCAACCTCGTCGGCACGGGAGTGACGAAGATCTGCGTCAACCCCACCGCCGAATTCAATACCTATACCAACCTGAGCAGGGGGTTGGATCAGGCCATCATCAACTACAATGAGCGGGGCTTGCGGATCACCTTCGCGCGCGGCCCGGCCAGCGGCTGTACGGCGACCATCACCGCGCAGGCGGTGTCCGGCATCGGCGCTGAGTCAGGCTTCCCGTCGGGCGGCCTGCCCTATGGAAAAATCATCATTGGCGCTGGCTTCAACAGCTACAGCGTGGACGTGAACGAGCACGTGATCACCCATGAACTGGGTCATGCGATCGGCTTCCGCCACTCGGATTACTACGATCGCAGCATCAGCTGCGGTGATGGCGGTAACGAAGGAGAGGCGGGTGTGGGCGCCATCCACATCCCCAACACGCCGAACACTGCGACGGTCGGCGGGTCGCTGATGAACTCCTGCGGCCTCACGCCCGACATCGGCGAGTGGACCGCCTCCGACATCACCGCGCTGAATTACCTCTATCCGCACCTCCCGACCGGTCCTGGAGCTGCAAGGAAGGTGGCAGCCGGCGGGTTCTCTGCTGACTACTGGGCGGATGCGGCCACGCAGTTCCTGCCGGGGGATTTCAACGGCGACGGCAAGATGGACTTCATCGCCATCCATCCACGCAGCGGTACCTACGCTGATACCTTCCTGTCGAATGGTAATGGCACCATCAGGAAGGTGGCTTCTGGCGGGTTCTCTACCGGCTATTCAGCGGATGCGTCCACGCGCTTCCTGCCGGGCGACTTCAATGGCGACGGCAAGGCGGACTTCATCGCCATCCATCCGCGCGGCGGTACCTATGCCAACACCTTCCTGTCGAACGGTGACGGCACCATCCGGCAAGTGGCGTCCGGCGGCTTCACGGCTGACTACTGGGCGGATGCGTCCACGCAGTTCCTGCCGGGCGACTTCAACGGCGACGGCAAGGCGGACTTCATCGCCATCCATCCGCGCGGCGGCACCTACGCTGACACCTTCCTCTCGAATGGTAATGGCACCTTCAGGAAGGTGGCGTCCGGCGGGTTCTCTGCCGGCTATTGGGCGGATGCGTCCACGCGCTTCCTGACGGGCGACTTCAACGGCGACGGCAAGGCGGACTTCATCGCCATCCATCCGCGCGGCGGTACCTATGCCAACACCTTCCTCTCGAACGGTGACGGCACCATTCGGCAAGTGGCGTCCGGTGGCTTCACGGCTGACTACTGGGCGGATGCGGCCACGCGCTTCCTGCCGGGCGACTTCAACGGCGACGGCAAGGCGGACTTCATCGCCATCCATCCGCGCGGTGGCACCTACGCTGACACGTTCCTCTCGAACGCTAATGGCACCTTCAGGAAGGTGGCGTCCGGCGGGTTCTCTGCCGGCTACTGGGCGGAAGCGGCCACGCGCTTCCTGACGGGCGACTTCAACGGCGACGGCAAGGTGGACTTCATCGCCATCCATCCTGGCGGCGGTACCTATGCCAACACCTTCCTGTCGAACGGTGACGGCACCATCCGGCAAGTGGCGTCCGGCGGCTTCACTGCCGACTACTGGGCGGATGCGGCCACGCGCTTCCTGCCGGGCGACTTCAGCGGCGACGGCAAGGCGGACTTCATCGCCATCCATCCAGGCGGCGGCACCTACGCTGACACGTTCCTGATGTACTGATGCATTGCCACCTGGAGCGCTGGGGGACGGCGTGCGGCCCAGTACGGGGAGCGCGTCCAGGTGGCCTTGTCGCTGGACTGCTGTGGCCGCGAAGCCGTGCGCTTCGTGGTCACCTCGGGGGGCCTCACGGGCGAGTTGCCGCGGGACTTGCGGCTACGTGTACCTGGCTCGCCTGGACCGCGCCGAGGGGGCCTCCGAGGCGGGCTACTCCGGATCAAGTGCCCAGGTTCCTTCTTCCCAGCGTTTCAATGCCTGCTGCGCTCCGAACGGGACCAGCCCTTGCCCCTTGGCTGCTTCCTCCAGGACCGCTTTGGCTTCGGCCGTCCGATAGCGAAGCAGATGCGCGGCGGCCATCACGCGCACGTCCATGCGCTCATGCTTGAGAAGCACGGCGAGAGCGTCACGTCCGGCATTTCCGTGGGCCAGGAGCTTATCGACGGCGGCACCGTACTTCCTGGCGTGCTTGTTCCCGGTCTTGGCGTCTCCCCGGAGGATGGCCTCGTTTTGCGCGGCCACGTTCTGGGCGAACTGCTCGACAAGATCCTCCAACTTCATCACCAGAGCCCCTTCTCGATGTTCTTGATGGCCAGTATCCCGAAGTCACGTTGGGCCTCGTAGGACTGTGTGCTCAACCATTTCCGTACGGTCAATGGCGAGCCGGTAATATCGCGTCGAATCGACGAATAGAACGCGCTGACGTTGCTGTGTAGGGCCTTGTCCAGCGGGATGATGTTGTCGGTGTTGTGGAGGGCCTGGGGCCCGAACTGCTTCGCGTTGCCCGGGGTCTGCTCAACGAGGTGGTGCCACTCCTGCCCTGGACCCGCCGGGCCCATGGCCTTCTTGAAGCCACTGAACGAGCCCCATGCCCTGTAGCCCGTGGGCCGCGCCTTGGCGGAGGCGCCGCCGCCCGTGCCCCTGGCCGCCATGGCCACCGCACCGGGCGCGAGGGCGATGGTGACGTTCTCAGCGCTCACGGCCACCGTTCCCACCCCCGCGACCGCCGCGAGCCTGATGCCCACCTGCGCTTCGGCCTGCACCGCCGCCTGCGCGGCACCGGGCAGCCTTGGCACCTTCGACCCCAGCCCTGCCGCCGTGTTCCCAATGGCGGCCGTGGCCAACATGGCGAACGCGCGCGCCGCGTTGCGGCCCATGACCTTGCCGTAGCGCTCCCCTGCCTCGCGCAGCTCGTCAAACGTGGTGGCTCGTTCCGCCTCCTCCACCAGCCGCTTGAAGCCCACGATGAGGCTCCAGAACGTATCGACCCCCACGTAGGCAATGAGGGAGGCGGTGATCACGGCGGCCACGCCCTTCGAGAAAGGCTCGGGCACCGCGAGCAAGATGCAGTACGTGGTCCACGTCCAAAGAACCGCCGCCATCATGGCCTGGGGGTCGGCCATGCCCTTGAAGGCGTCCATCATCTCGTCCAACACGACGCCCTAGGCCATGGCCATGGCCAGGGCGTAACGGCCATCCCCGGTGATCGTGGGGTTCTCCACCAGGAGGCGCAGGCAATCGCCGGGCCTGTTCGTGCGCTCGCACCAGTGCAGGTAGGCGCGCGTCAATTCCACCTCTGTCGCGGGTGGTTCGCCCGCCAGATGGTCGCCCGGTCCCAGCGGGATGACACGGTGGCTGCGCGGTTCATACAGGTACGAGCCGCTGCGCGAATCCACCTCGAACAACCGCCGGCCGTTTCCTGGGGACGAGTGGACGGCGCCCATCTCCTGGCCCAGCGTGCTCCCTTCTCTGGTGCCCCAAGGGCAGACATGAGCTTCTCATTGTGGTAAGATGCGGTGTATGAACCTATGTCTGCGCGCAGTTGGAGTGCTCGGTTTGGCGATGACCTCGTTGGGATGTGTCTCTTACAGCTATACCCGGACGACCAATGCGGTAGCAGAGGCAAAGCCCGCGACGTGCCAGCCTGAGGCGCTTACCATTCGGCCAGAGCGCTCTTTCGTCGAGCTAGGCGTGCTTGAGCCCGTAGGCTTTTATACCCGGTCGATTGGTCGCTTCCTTGAGGATGTTGGCCCTCAGGTCTGCGCGGCAGGGGGTGACGCAGTTCTTGCCCAGATGGATGGGAGTGGCCAGATTATTCGCGGCACGATCATTCGCTTCAATCAGGTCGATGCCGCTCCCGCTACCCCTTGATTTGCTATGCCGAGGGGTAGTGAAAGTCATGTGGTGGGGGCAATTCATGACTCCAGCGTGTGCGTTGTCCTGGTGAGAACCACCGGACTGGGACGTGACATGCCCAGCGGCTGCTGAGGGGCGTAGCGGATGTTCTCCGGCGACAGGTAGACCCACGTTGGGACGCCGGCAATCCACCGTTGGGTGCGTTGGAATCTCAGGCGTCGGAGGGAGCGGCCGATGTCGAGGCGCACGCCGCGCGGAATCTGCCCAGGCGTCGTGAGGAGAAGCGCGTCGCGGGCCACCAGCTCCGTCGTCACCTCGTTGCGCTTCTCGGGCGGCACGCTCAACACCCACTGGAGGATGGTGTCGTTCGGTCCTCCGTCCGTCTCGCTTCGCTCCTGCGCGTGACTCTCCGCGCGCTGGGCCTGCTCCTCTTCAAGCCACCACTTCTCACCCATCTGGAAGCGCGCTACGGCCTCCGTCCAGAGCTGGCCTCTGTCACGCTTGAGTCCTTCGATGTCGATGCGCGTGCACCGTACCGGCCACCAGCGGCGGTAGCCGCTCGCGTCCGCGCGCAGGTACTCCAGGGAATTGGTCGTCCCGACGAAGACGCAGCGGCGCGGCGTCTTCACTGTGACGCGCCCGTAGGGTGGCCGGTAGGTGTCCTCGTTGCGCGCAGTGATGGGACGTACCCCTCGGAAGTATTGGCGGTAGGGCACGGGAATCGAACTCGCCAGGGACGACTCTCAGCGCCCCTCACCGGTTTTGAAGGCGAGTCCGGTCTCATAGCGCCACAGAGGGAAAACGTCCCCATTTAGCCCTTTGAGCGAACCGGTAACGCACCGGTAGCGCACTGAGGGATGACGATGGGTGCAAGGTGGGTCGGGAAGTGGGCTGGTGGTCGAATTCGAGATGCAGCCGGTCGCGCGGTTTGGGTCATCGAGCGGCAATGGGCTGGGCGTCGCTACAGCGTTGCGCTTGACGTCGCCAGTGAGCGAGAGGCGCTTGCCGAACTGGCGCTTTGGGAGCGAGACCCAGATGCGTACCGAACTCGGCGCCAATCCGCCCTGGAGAACGCTCCCGTCCATATTGATGAAGAGGCGGTGGCTGGCCTTCTTTTGCATCTTACGGAGAAGGGGCGGGGCTTGGCACACAGACGCGCGGTTCGAGCCTAACTTGTCGCCTGGGGCGAAGCGCTGGCTGGCCGTGACTTGCGCAAGGTCCAGCTTCGAGACTTGAGGAAGCTCCTGGCCGATTGGGGGACAGCTCGGAAGTACCGCATCATTGCGCTGAAGTCCTTCACTGCGTGGTTGCGTGAAGAGGACCGACTCAAGCCGAGCGAGGACCCAACGCTGAGTTTGAGGGTGCCCCCGGCTGTGGCCGAAAAAGGGAGCCGCATCAAGGGGTACTCATTAGAGGTGATCTCAGAATTGCCTCAAGAGGATGAGGATGCAGCCGAGGTGGAGGAAGCCGAGGAAGTTCTCCACCTTCACCTCGTAGCGGGTGACGAGACGACGGAAGTTCTGAAGCCAGGCGAAAAGCCGCTCTACCTTCCAGCGGCGGCGGTATCGACGCAGCTCACGTTCATCCTGAGTCTTCGTCTTGCGCCCTCGACGGTGCGGGGCAATCAGCTTCACTCCCCGCTGGTGCCACAGTCGCTCGTCGAGTTTGTCAGCGTCATAGGCCTTGTCGCCGATGAGCCGCTTGGGAAGCTCGTCGATGAGGCTCTCGTCGAGGGTGGCTTCGAGGAGCTTGGTTTCGTGGGGAGAAGCGCTTGCCGCGCCAATGGCGAGAGGAAGACCAGCGCCGTCTGCTGCTGCCATGACCTTCGTCCCTTTGCTCCGCTTCGTTTTCCCGACGCAGGGCCCCTTTTTTCGCCGAGACGAAGAACGCGTCGACAAAGCCTTCCCCCAGGTCGAATCCTCCGCGCTCTTTGAGGTCCAGGGCCAAGGCTCGCAGGACGGCGCGGAAAGTACCGCTTCCGCGCGCGGAGTAGCGGCTCAATCAGGCTCCACTGTTCATCAGTCAGGTCCACCGGTCAGCTTCGAACATGGCCATCCCCTCCATGTCGATCAGCGGCCTGTTCATCGCCCCCTTGCCTACTCGCTCAATTCTGAGACCACTTGTAGTGCCTCATGTCCGCCAACGCCTCCTATGGCACTGGAGACACGGGATAGAATGCGGGCAAAAAAATGCTCGCCTTTGACTCTTTCAAGTTCAAGACAGCCCAGCAGGCCACGACTTACCAATGTGTCGACCCCGATCTTGCCGACATGTCCTAAATTCTTAACATACCAGGTGAGCAGCTCTATGAAGTCGTGACCATGCGACTGAAGGCGAGTGTCTAGATTGCGAGTCTTTGATAGTTCGATGCGCACATACTCCAACACCTCGGCTCTCTTTCCGCGGGCCTTGTTTTTGTCCAGATATCTATCCAGATAGTGATCGAAATTAATTTCGGGGAGATTAGATTCGTCGGTCGAGAGGGATGTGGCAAAGTCTGGTCGCTGAAAGCCGAGCCGGGATATGGAGTTGTGGCGGCGAACCATAAAGAGTGGGTTCAGAATGCGAGAGAAGCTATCTATTAACTTGCCGATGTCACACCGTGTGATTCCGCATGCAAGGTGCATGAATTTACCCAGGACGGCTTCGCTAAAAAGGTACATCTCCATGCTTGTGTAGTCTGTGTATATTATGTTCTTTGGGGTGTACTGATGGCCAAAAATACAGTCAAAATCCCCATCAACAACCATTGTTGCCTGAGGTGCATCTGCGCCTAACGCATCATGCAGGGCCAGAGCCAAGGAGATGAGGCGACCTCGATTATTGTCCTCGAGATTAAGTGCAACTATGCTGCCTGGGTCAATCTCGACTGACTGTATTTCGTAGATTGAAACATGCCGAAGATGGAGTCCTTTGATGAGCCACTGGATTATCCTGGCGTCATATTCCCCCTCCGTGTAAATGTCGCGAAGTGTTGGCTCAAGTTCGTATCTCGCTATTAGCTCGTCAATCGTCCTTCTTTCGGTTGAGTTCATTGGGCGTTCTCCAGATCGACGAGCTTTGTTACGCTTCGTCGATGCTGAGCTAGCATTTCTATGGAGTGCGTCGCGATTATGAGTTGCGATCCACTTCCGCTCATGCAGTCAAAGAGGGCTCCGATTAACAGTCTTTGCCATTTGACATTGAGTGAAATTTCGGGCTCATCGATAATGAAGATGCTTGAATTGCTCCTGGCGCTCAGGGTGTTGCAGAGGAGGAATAAAAGCTGCTTTTCGCCGGATGATAGGTCTTTGGGTTCGAGCGGCTCGCCGTTGGTGAAGTTGATCTTGAAGCCTTCCGACAGTGTAAAGCGTATCTTTTTGTTCTTATAGAATTCATTGAGATTTTCGACAAGCTTGTCGATGAGGTCGCGCAAGATTTGCAGGGCGTCGAGGCGCGCGCGAAGGCCGTCGACATATGGGGTGAGTACGTGCTTAATCAGGGCTTGACTCTTTTTGCTGGAGCGTGCGATTGAGTTTGTGATTTCTCCGACATCGAGTTTGGGTGTTAGGCCAAAGCTTCTGAAGGTCTCGTTTCGCTGCGCTATTGATGTCAATGTTTCCCCGAGTGCATGCAGTTCCTCGGCAGATGGCTCGCTCTCCTCTCCGAATGTGGCGATGCGCTTTACTACGTCGGAGAATATGTTGTCGGCTTGCGATTGGCCTATGTTTGAGGCCCGTAGTGCTTGATTGTGAATCCACTCGATGGCGCGTTGGACGGCTTCGTCGAGTAGTGATTCGCGAAACGCCAAGTGTCGTTTCTCGATTTCTGATGATCGGACTTCTGGTTCTGAGATAACCCTTCTGAACTCCTCTCGTTCCAGTCTGCGCGAAAGTTGAGAGCGTGGTGTGCGCGTGGTTCTTAGTCTTCTGTCGTCCGATAGATACTGAATTGCTCCAAGTCTATGTAATTGCCTGCAGAGTTCTTTATAGTTCTCTTCGTTCTCGTGCTCCTTTGTCGATGATGCTGAAGGACGGAGTGGCCAAGAGAATGATGCTATTTGGTCTCCTTGTTGTGATATTGTTAGCCTGTATGGGCCTGTTGTTTCTCCGGGGGCTCTATTGGCTGATACTTTTGTCCCGTCGCTGAATTCAACCTCGAGTCGCTCGAATTTTGTTCTTCCTAGTTCAGTTCGATGTCCTGCGTGGGGTGTTGGTGATAGTAAATTGAAGAGTGAGTTGAGAATGGTTGTTTTTCCGGAGCCATTGTCGCCATAGAGGATTAGGAGATTGGGGGACTGGGGGATGACTGGGCTGGGGTTGTTTACTTCGTATGTGTATGCTCCAAAGAGGCGCCTTATGCTTACTCGGGTGATTGTGCGTTGGATGGGGGCGGTGAGTGCTTTTTCTGTCATGTGCTTGGGTTGTGTGGGTTGTGGTGCTAGTTTGGGCGTGTGGGTTGGGGGTGGGAATGGGTGGTTTTTGACCTGGTACTCTTTTTGAGTGTAAGGACGTAGGGTAACGGTCCGGGTTTGGGCGTCTTGACGGCGGACACGGGCAACGCCGGTACCAGAGTCGGTCATCAGCCGCTGCGAGTCTCACGATGGCAATGGCGTTCAGGAAGTGTCCGCGACGAGTCGGCGACTCCAGGGGCCGGGCAGCAGTTCATCTATCCGGCTGGTCGGGTTGTACTGCACGCGCAGCAGCACGTCGGCCAGATAGTCACGCGGATTGATGCCGTTGGCCTCGCAGGTGGCCACCAGTGAGTAGAGGCCGGCGAAGTTTCGGTCGGCGGCATCGTTTCCAACGAAGAGGAAGTTTTTCGGCCAAGGGCGCTGGGGAGGAAGAACTACCTCTTCGCTCGCCTCCCTGGTCGTCACGTGCGAAGCCAACGGCATCAACCCTGAGGCTTTCCTCGCCGACGTGCTGATGCGACTTGGAAGCCACCCCGCATCACGTTTGGACGAGTTGCTGCCGCACCGCTGGCAACCATCCTCCGCTTCCGCGCTTGATTCCTCCTGAAGCCACGCAAGCCTCGGCCTCCAGGGCCTCCGTGCGCGGTGCCCCTGCGGCGCGAGCGGGAGGGGGCATCCGCTGAACGCCAGCCGTCGGTCGGATACGATGATGCAGAACCTGGGCACCACGCGAGGTTGCGTCAGCGCCTCCTGGCCTGCTAGCGGGCCGGATGCTGGAGGAGCTAGATGTCGAAGTCCTTCTGTCCCGATACGAACCGCCGGTAGGTCACCGGGCTCAAGAACCGTTGTCGGATGCGCGCGAGATAGGCCGCCCACTCTTCGGTCAACGGTGCGGGCGAGACGATGACGAGTTCGAGCGGGTCTTTCGGCTCCTCCAAATAGCCGTACTCCAGCAACTGGCCGAGGGCCTCTCGGATGCTGTAGCGGGCTTCGGGGTACGTCTTGAGTTCGATGAGAACGCGGCGGTCCGGAAGCCTCACGATGAGATCGACTCGCTCGTGCTCAGCCCTCACGGAGTTCTTACCGTACTTCTCGATGAGCAGGTCGTAGAGTTCCTCTTGAAGCTGGTTGTGTAGCAGATCGGCCGCGCCGCACTCCCAGCCTGACTTCACCGTCGCTTTCGAGCGGACGAATTTATTCGGAGACGGGTCCATCGTTACTGTCGTCCGGCGCAAAGCCGAAATCATCGTCTGGGGGGCGAAGTAGATCTGGCTGGCCTTTAGTCCTACAGTTGCAGTTTGGAAGAAGCCGCAACCTCCTCCCTGTTGAAAGAACAGGAGGGGGAGGAGCGAGGCTTCCCATGTCGAGGGCAATCGACGCAGAGACGCGAGCGCACGAGGTGCGCCTGGTCGGCCAACTCGGCGCGGAAATGGAGGAGGTAGGGGCTTGGCTGCAGCCCCACTTCCGCAGGCGCGAAGCACATGCCGCTGCAGTGGA
>NZ_VHLC01000081.1:0-41130 GCF_006547355.1 Myxococcus sp. AB036A
CGGCCCCCACGAACCCCGCCCCTCCCGCCAGGGCGGGAACGTTCAGGTCACCTTCCGGCTCACTCGGTCCTTCAGACACGATGGTGACGGCGGAGTCCTCCGACCATGCGGACTCCTCGAGCCTGGGATCCCATGCCAATGCGGCCTCCTGGGCGTTGCGAGGCTGATTGAGCTCCGAGGTCACGATGAGCTGATGCAGCCCGCGTGCGCCTTCCAGCACCGCGTCGTCCGGACTGCCCCGTTTGAAGGCGGGAACCACGTCGTTCGCCATGATGGCGTCACTGCGCGCCTGCTCATTCGCGCCATCCACGCCATCACCCAGGATGATCTCCGCCGCGCGGTCCTCGAGCGCGATGAAGAGCAGCGCGCCGTCGTCACGACCGGCCGTGCCCAGCCCCCACCGATTGAAGAGCTCCAGCGCGAAGGCGCGTGGCGGCTGGCGTCCCGTCGTGTCGACCACCACCACCGCGAGCTGGCCTTGGCCATCACGGACCAAGGCATTGCCAAGCTGGTCCACCTCCGCCAGCGTCTGCGGCGTGAGTGTCCTGGTCGTGTCCACGGACCATGCGTTGGCCGCGAGCCGCGGCACTTCCTTCACCGTGACACCCAGGGCTGGAACGCCAAGGGCCCAACAAGTCAGGAACACCCAGCACATCCAAGTGCGCATGGGTGTCGACGCTAGCCCATTCAGGGTCTATGCGCCCGTGCCCATCGCCGCCGTCTCAACCAGCATCGGCACGAAACCGCCGTGGGACCTGCGGCCCTCGTCATAGGGCATGCTGCCCAGGTGCATGCGCGGATCAGCCATGGCCTTCCCCCACCCGGCGTCGCGCGCATCCTTCGACGGCCACTCAATCCAAGCGAAGACGACCTGCTCATCCGCGGTGGCCTTCACCGCGCCCTTGAAGTCAGTGACCTTCCCGGCGGGGACATCGTCTCCCCACGCGTCGACGACGCGCATGGCGCCATGCTCCAGCAGCACCGCCGCGAGACGGGACGCGATGGCATGGTAGGCCTCCTTGTTTCCAACCGGCACCGGCACGAGGGAGCCATCGACATAGCCGGGCCTGCCCGCTCCGGCCTCATGGAAGCTGGGAACGAAACCGCCGAAGATCATCCGCTTCCCATCGAAGGGCATGTTCGCGCCCATCGCCTCCATCCTTGGGTCACGCATTGCCTTCGCGTTCGCTTCGTCGCGCACCGCCTTGCTGGGGTACTCAATCCAGGAGAAGACGATGACCTCATCCGGCTCGGCCTTCACCGCGCGCCGCAGGTCGGTGACCTTGCCTTCAGGGACGTCGTCCCCCCAGCTCTCAACGAAGCGTGTCGCACCAAACTCCTTGTACAGCGGCGCGGCGGCACTAGCGATCTGCCGGTACGCCTCCTTGTTCGCCGAGGGGACTGCGATCACGAATCCGTCGATGTAGGCCATGGCAACTCTCCAGCGGGGGTACTCTTGCTTTGACAAGAAAGGTTGATACCAACATAATCACCCTTGTCAATGCCCAGAGCCGTCCCATTCGCCACGACGCTTCACGTCCGTGACCACTGCCTGTGCCTGGTGGTCCAGCAGGCCGCGCGCGCCCTGGCGCGGCGCTTCGATGAAGCCCTGCGCCCCGTGGGCCTCACGCATGGCCAGTTCTCACTGTTGATGTCGCTCAATCGCCCCCAGCCGCCGTCCATCGGCCCCGTCGCTGAGCTCCTGGCGATGGACCGGACCACGCTGACAGCCAACCTGAAGCCGCTCGAAAGGCGCGGGCTGGTAAAGACCACCGTCGACCCGGCCGACCGCCGCGGGCGATTGCTGACGCTGACAGACGCAGGGCTCCAGCTCCTTCATTCCGCGCTGCCCCACTGGGAGAGGATGAACGAGGAGACGGAGCGATTGCTGGCGCAAACCGATGTCGACGCCCTTCGGGCTGGGCTGCGGGCGCTCTCCTGAGTCCTCGCCCAGCCGCCGGAGCGATGATGCGCCCGGAGGCAGCGGCTCCAGACTCGGTCGCCTTCGCCAGGGTGCCCTGGCGCCGGCAGCGTGCGCCGCACGTTCTGCTATAGGGGGCCCGTGAGCATCGCGACCCACGAAGAAGGCCCGCTGCGAGGACCGAGCTTCTTTTTCAGCCGCACGGCGCTCCGCTCGCTCGCGCTGGCCCATCGCGCCAGCTACGGCGCGGCGCGGCCTCATCCCCACGCCGTCATCGATGGCTTCCTGGGGGGACCGCTGGCGTCCGAACTGGCTGCGGTCTTCCCGGGCGCGACCGAGGCAAGTTGGAAGCGACGCGACCACCCTGAACAGGCGGCGCGACTGGGACAGCTTCAGCGCAAGGCATTCGAAGACGTCCCCGGAGCGCTCCGGCACCTGCTTTCGGAGTTCTCCGGCATGGCGTTCATCGACTTCCTGGAGTCACTCACCGGGATACAAGGGCTCATCCCGGATCCGCACTTCCGAGGCGCCGGGCTGCACCTCACGTTGCGTGGGGGGCATCTGGCGCTGCACGCCGACTTCAACCGCGATCGCTTCCGCGCGCTCTCCCGCCGGCTCACCGTCCTCTACTACCTGAACCCCGGCTGGGAACCCGCCTGGGGAGGGGACCTCGAGCTGTGGAGCGCGGACCTCTCCCGGTGCGAGACGCGAATCGCCCCCCTCCTGGATCGCCTGGTCGTGATGGCCCACGGCGACGACCACTGGCACGGACACCCCACCGCGCTGGCGTGCCCCGAGGGACGAGGGCGCGCCGCGGTCGCGGCCTACTTCTACACCGCGGAGGAAGCCCCCAACGCGCCAGAGCCCCACAGCGCCATCTGGGCACCACCGCGCTCGTAGCGGGCACGCCGATACGCGGTACGGCGCTCGCCCGCGCTGGAGCCAATCCTCAAGCCGCGGGAGCCACGGCCTTCCCCGCGGCTTCCGGATGCGTGAAGCGGTCCTTGAGGCGCAGCAAGGGCTTCTCGAAGAAGCGCCACGAAACGAGCGCCAGCGCCAGCAGCACCGCGTACTCGAACAGGATGCCCACCGCGGTAGCGACGAAGGTCGAGGGAATGAAGCGGTAGAACAGCGGTCGAGTGTAAATGCCGCCAGCGGGGATGACGAGCGCATGGAACAGGTAGAGCCCGTAGCTCACCTGCCCCACGAAGCGCAGTGGCCGCCATTGCAACACGACCTGAAGCACCCTCGTGCGCCCGGAGAGCACCCATCCCAGCAGGCTGGCGAAGCCCACCGCCCAAAGCGTGTACAGGCCCGACACCAGCAGCACGCGGACCTGCGGGCCCCCCGGCCCCGTGAGCGCCGTTGCCATGTGAATGGCGGCGCCCTGGCCGAAGAAGACAAGGGACAACCCGCAGGCCACGAGCAACGCGGGCACCGCGAGCCGCGCGCCCCATCGTGACAGGCCGTCCGCCGTGGCGCGGCCATCCACCACGCCCAGCGCCAACAGTCCACCGAGCGCCAGTCCGTCCAGACGGAACAGCGTGAAGGTGTAGACCTGGATGGGCGCCGCGCCCTCCCACAGGGCCGCGAGGCGCGCCACGGGGGACAGCAGCACACACGCCCACAGGAGCGCGCGGAGCTGCCCGTTCCGGAGGAAGAACACTAGCAGCGGCCACACCAGGTAGAACTGCTCCTCGATGGCCAGGGACCACGTCACGTTGATGGGCGCGGGACCGAAGTCCGTCATCCAAAGGTTCTGGAGGTACAGCACGTAGGTCACCCAGGAGTAGCGCTGGGTATCGAAGGCCAGGGCCGGCAGCAGCCGCCCCAGGATGCCAAAGGAGAAGGCCAGCACCAGGAAGTACAGGGGCCAGATGCGCAGCGCCCGCCGCGCGTAGAAGGTACGGAAGTAGCCTCCACGCTCACGCGTCTGCACGAGGATGCGCGTAATCAGGAAGCCAGAGAGGACGAAGAAGAGGTCCACGCCCGCCCAACCCACCTGGAAGAGTGAGCCCAGCGACGCGCTGCGCAGCCCTGTCAGTGAGTGATAGGCAATTACCATCAGCACCGCCACGCCGCGCAGCCCGTCCAACGCGGGAAGGTACTCCGGCAGGTGCAGCGGCTCCGAGGGTTCGGTCTTCATCTCGGGGCGGACCATAGCTGGAAACGGTGGAGGCATCCCACCCGAGCCCTTCAGGACCTGTTCACCGAGGCAAATCCTCGCACGTCGCGGCAGGCAAGCACGTCAGGCCATGGCCTTGCAGTCGTCGTGGCACTTCCCATATGAAGCGCGCGCTCATGCTCCGATTCGTGGCAATCATTGCCCTCCTGACCACCACTCCTACGCTCGCGAACGAAGAGGCGGAAAGCCCCGCCCCCATCGCCGAGAGCGGCCCGACCCTCAGCCGAGAAGAGGCGCTGGAGCAATATGAGCTCCGGCACATCGGGTTCGATGAATACATCGCCGTGACGCTTTCGTATTCGCCACTGGCCGTCAGGAGCCCGCCGAGCCGCTGGACCGTCCCGTATGAGGGGAAATACAAGAAGCCACTGGAGGGCGAGGCGTTCTATCAGAAGCTCGGCCGAGACGACCTCGTTGCGGAGTATCAGTCGAGAAGCGCCACCAAGCTCACCCTGAAGATCGTCGGGGGCGTCGTGATGGTTGGCGGGCTCGTCTACGGCATCGCCACACCAGGCGTTCAGTCCGAAGACTGCGAGCTCGGCCCCGACTTCTCGGCCTGCATCGACCGCAACTTCGCGGCTGGCGACCGGAAGCGGAACATGTTCCTCGTGGGAATGGGCGTGAGCCTGGTGGGAGTAGGGCTGCTGGGGTGGGGCATCTTCTACAACCCCCATCCCATCGCCTCCAGCGAGGCCCGCGAACTGGCGGATGGCCACAACAAACGCCTTCGCCAGGAGTTGGGCCTGTCGGATGTCCCCGCGCCAGCCCCAGGCCCACGAAAGCGGCCATACGTCATCCAGGCCCGCCTGACGCCTGTCTTCGGCCCGAACTCCGGGGGACTGCTGGTGGACGGGCGCTTCTGATTCCCGGCCGCGATGTCAGGAAGCGTGCCCAGGCCGGGTCGGGGCGCCTCACGCCTGGCTCGCCGGAGCCCGTCTCCCCGGCGACCATGGTCCCCCCGAAGCCGTGGCCCGCGCGGCCAGCGTGATGACCGTGCAGGCCTGAAAGGACGCCCTGGATGCCCTCCGCCCCGAACGATGCCCCCCATCTTGTCGAGCTCGCCGGCCACCACGGACTGAAGCTCAAACCCGACACCCTGTCGGTCAACGAGGCCGGACTGGACTATCGCGTCGTGATGGCGCGCGACCTCGAAGACACCCAGTGGGTCCTCCGCATCCCCCGGCGTGAAGACGTCTCCGCGAAGCTCCCGGACGAGAAGAAGATTCTCGACTTCATCGGTCCCCGGCTCGGCGTGGCGGTGCCCAGGTGGCATGTCGCCCACCGGGACCTCATCGCCTATCCGGCGCTGCCGGGAAGGCCCGGGCTGACGCTGGACCCCGCCTCGGGCGAGCCCGTGTGGCACTTCGACCGCGAGTCCCCCGTCTATGCCCGCCAGTTCGGCCAGCTCCTGGCCCGGATGCATGCCATCGACGTCGAGGATGCCCGGCGAGCGGGCCTCATCGTCGAGACGCCCGATCAGGTCCGCGCCAACTGGGCCTCCGACATCGCTCGCATCAAGCAGGCCTTCGACGTGGCGCCCGCCCTCCTCCAGCGTTGGGAGCGCTGGCTGGGCGACGACTCCTACTGGCCCCGCTTCGTCACGCTGACGCACGGGGAGATGTACCCCGCCCATGTCCTGCTGGCGCCGGACGACACCATCACCGGCGTCCTCGATTGGACGACCGCGAAGGTAGGAGACCCGGCGCGCGACTTCATCTTCCAGAAGATGCTTGGTGTGGACGCCGCGTTCGAGGCCACCGTGGACGCCTATGTGAAGGCGGGCGGGCAGGTCCCAGACCGCCTGGGCGACCACTGTGTGGAACTGCTCGCGGCTTCACCCGCCGGCTATGCCCTCTTCGCGCTAACCACCGGCCTGCCAGAGCACCGGGCGGCCGCCCAGGCGCAGTTGAACCCCGAAGCGGCCATGTAGGCACAGCGGGCCGAGCGGCGGGCCAGCCCCCCGCCGCTCAGGTTTCACTGTCCAATCACGGCCTGGGGCGCTAGGTAGGGACGGCTCGATGGAGCTTCGATGACCGCTGCCCTCCTGTCCCTGTCCCTCGCCTTCACGCTCGTCACCGGCCAGTTCGCGCCCCAGCAGGCGGGAAGTGACCCGCTCGCGCCGGAGCTGGAGGCGCGTGCCCAGACGCTGGGCAAGCAGCTCCGGTGCGCCGTGTGCCAGGGACTGTCCGTGGCGGACAGCCCGTCCTCCATGGCGCGCGCCCAGCTCGACATGATTCGCGAGCTCGTCTCCGAGGGGAAGAGCGACGCCGAAATCGTCGAGTACTTCGTCGCCCGCTACGGTGAGTGGGTGCTGCTGTCCCCCCGCGCGGAAGGCTTCAACTGGTTCGTGTGGCTGGGCCCGGTGGGGCTCATCGCCGTGGGCGCCTTCGTCATCTGGCGGCAGCTCCAGCGCGGCGCAGGTACCCCGGAGCAGGCCCCGCCCGCGGCCACGACTTCGGAAGAAACGGCGGCCCCGGCCGCGCCCGCTGGAACGCCTCCAGCGGATGAAGAAGACCCGTACCTCCAGGCCGTGCGCCGGGAGCTCGAGCGCTAGGAGCGCCAGGCCATGCAGCCGCAGACGACGAATTGGTTGCCCGGAATCATCGTGCTCGCCGTCACCTTCGTGTTGGCGGCGGGCTGGATCCTCTTTCAGCGCCGCAAGGGCTCCCTTGCGTCAGCCGAGCCCCGCGACGGCGTGCTCGATGACCTGACCCAGCGCGCGCAGTCCCTCATCGACCAGCTCCGCGCGCTGGAAGCGGAGAAGCACAACCAGAGCGCCGAGCAGTATGCCGCCGAGAAGTCCCGCCTGGAGCGCGAAGCCGCCGGGGCGCTGCGCGCGAAGGACGAGCACCTCAAGCGCAAGGCCTCCAGCGAGGGCGCCCGCCCCCGTCCCCAGGCTCCGGCCCCCACCGGCTGGGCGTCTCGCAATCCGCAGCTGGTGGGCGCGCTGTGGGGCGCGGGCATCGTGGTGTTCTTTGGTGGGCTGGGCTACCTGCTCGTCTCCGAGCAGCAGACGCGCACCGACGGCATGGAGGCCACCGGCCGTATGCCCCCGGGCGGCGCCGCCGCGCAGCAGCAGGGCGCGGGCATGGACGACCCGATGCAGGAAGGCCCGGAGATGCAAGAGGCTCGCGCGCGGCTGAACGCCAACGCCGGAGATGTGGACGCGGCGGCGCTGCTGAGCCACGAGCTCATCCGCCGTCAGCAGTTCGACGAGGCCGTGAAGGTCACCGCGAAGGGCCTGGCTGCGGACCCCTTCAACGTCGAGCTGAAGGTCCACCGCGGCGTGCTTCGCGCCACCCAGGGCGACATGGCCGGCGCCGAGGCGGAGCTGACGGAGCTGGTGGACACCTGGCCGGACGCGCAGGAGGCGCTCATCTTCCTGGGCAGCCTTGCCCTGCGCCGCGGCGACAAGGCCGCCGCGCTGGCCCACTTCGAGCGGTTCTCCGTGGAAGTGCCGCGCAACATGCAGCCGCCGCAGCTCGGCCCTGCGATTGCCCAGCTTCGCGCGGAGGTCGCTGGCGACATGCCCTGACGCCCAGCCCCCCTGCCCTCATCGGCAAGCACCCGCGGCGCCGCCCCAACCACCCGGAGTGGTCGAGGCAGGCGCCGCTGGCGTTTTCGACGCTCAGTGCACCGCGGCCCGCCGACGGCGGAAGCGCCGCACCTTCTCCACCAGCGTGTCCGGCATCGCCGCCTTGGCGCCGTTGCGCAGCAGGCGCGCCAGGGATTCGGACTGGGAGAACCAGCGCCCCTCCCACGTCCCGGCATGGACCCGCACGGACAGCGTGCGCCGCTGCTTGGACACCCAGTCGGACTTGTACGTCTCAGTGCCCCGGAGGAAGTCGTACTCCGTCAGGCCGGCCTCCATCGCATCGCGGAACGTCTCGCCCACCAGCACCAGGCCCACACTGCGATTGCGCCACGCCGGGTCATAACCGGACTGGAAGTACACGAAGGTGTCGCGATGAAGGATGCCGTACACCGACGCCACGGCCTGGCCGCCCACCTTCATCGTGTAGAGGCGCAGCCGGCCCCGCTCCGCCAGGAACTGCGTGGCATCGCGGTGGAACGCCTCCACGCCCGAGCCCTTGATGCCCTGCGAGCCCCCATCCGCGGCCCATCGCGCCGAGTGCAGGCGGAAGAAGTCCGTCAGCGGCGCCGCCAGCTCGCCCGGGGCGTCCGTGCGCTCGATGCGGTAGCCCTCCTGCTTCGCCAGCCACTTGCGCCGCCGCAGGAAGTTGTCGCGGCGCCCCGTGCGCTTGAGGAACGCGTCGAAGGGCTCGCCCGGCGTCAGCGTGTCATACGGACACACATAGCGCGGCGCCACGCGGACGTCCTGCCTGGCGAAGGTCTCCCGGAGCACGTCCACGGTGGGCGAGTCCTCGCGCAGGTCCGACAAATCCAACACGTCCCATTCGTCGCGCAGCGCGTGCAGCATCCGCGCGAAGGCGCCGGCTACCTCGCGCTCACGGCCCCGCCGCGCCACGACGTCCAGGTAGTCGCTGCCGACGTGTGTCTCCCCCAGGAAGCTCAGCCGCCGCACCGGGATGCCCGTGACACCCAGGTACTCGACGCCCAGCGGCATCAGGCCCACCAGCGTGCCCGCCGCGTCGCGCGCGGTCAGCACCAGCGGGCGCCGGCCCGTGGCGATGCGCCGGCACCACGGGTATACCCACTCCCAGGCGTTGAAGGGCCCCGCGTCGCTCGCATCCATCAGCGCGGCCCATTCCTCCCGCATCCCCGCCAGCGTGGAGAGGCTGCCCACGGCGCCTACCTCCAACGGGTGCGCGGCCCACGCGCCCTGCGACAGCTCATCCTCCCGAATCAACGCCCGTCCTCCCGGAGAGGCAG
Organism: Myxococcus sp. AB036A; assembly: GCF_006547355.1. Taxonomy (NCBI): domain Bacteria; kingdom Pseudomonadati; phylum Myxococcota; class Myxococcia; order Myxococcales; family Myxococcaceae; genus Myxococcus; species Myxococcus sp. AB036A. The sequence continues at coordinate 8,961 of NZ_VHLC01000081.1, forward strand.
CCGCCCCTCCCCTGTTCCCCGAATGAACTTCACCCCGCGCGCTTCTTCGACCGCTGGTCCGACTTCACGGCCTCGCGCACCGCCTGCGCCACGTCCGCCATGACCTCCGGCGTCAGGTCCTGGTGACACGGAATCTCCACGATGGAGCGACGCAGCTGCGCCACCTCCGGGAAGGCCGATGCGTCACAGGCCGGGTGGAAGCGCTTCCAGAAGTCGATGGCGTCGATTCCCTGCACGCGCAGCCGCGCCAGCACCTCCGCCTTGTCCTGCACCACCAGCGGGTAGAACAGCGGGCACGCGCCCGGCGGCAGCTGGTTGAACAGCGGCGCGGAGATGTCGCGCAGCCGGCCCAGCAGGAAGAAGTAGTTGCGGCGCCGCTGCTCGACGATGGATTCCAGGTCCTGGGCCAGGGCAATCCGCTTCGTCAGCGGGCTCATGCCCAGGTCCACGTGCTTGCGGTCGAAGTGCTGCGTCCCCGTGGCCACGCGCTCGATGCTGGCCGCCTTCACGGTGCCATGCCCCAGCGTGCGCACGGCGCTGCGCAGGGCCCGGCCGGCCAGGCCGCCGCGCAGCTCCAGGTTCTGCAGCAGCGCGGACACCGTGTGGCTGAAGGTGGACACGGACGGCGGCGCGGGCGGCTCCGGAAGGCTGTACTGGCGTGGGCCGTTGACGACCAGCGCGCCCCCATTGGGAACCGGAAGCGTCTTGTAGAGGCAGAAAATGCCCACATCTCCCGTCGTCCCCAGGGGCACCGCGCCGTCGGAGGACAGCAGCGACAGCGCGCAGTCCTCGATGAGGATGAGGCCGTGCTGGTCCGCCAGCTTGCGCATCTCCGCGACGGGGCCCGGGAAGCCCGCGTAGTGCGTCAGGTACAGGGCTCGCGTCTTCGGGCCGATGCGCCGGGCCACGTCGTCCAGGTCCACGTCCCAGCGGCTGCCCACGCGGTAGAAACGCGGTGTGGCGCCGGCGTCCACCAGTGCCTCCACCTCCACGCCGTGGTGGTAGGCGGGCATCAACACCTCGCCCGAATCCAGCCCCAGCATCTTCACCGTCAACCAGATGGCGTTGCGGGCGAAGTAGAAGTAGCGGACGTTGGGCGAGGAGAACGGCGGCAGCGCGCCGGGCTTCGGCCGAGACAGCAGCATGTGCGGCCACAGCGTGGGCAGTGACGGAACGAACAGCCGGCCAGAGTGCTTCATCGTCTCCATCGCGACACCACCTCTTTCACCGCGGGCCCCCACCGGAACTTGGCCGCACACAGCGCCTGGCCGAAGGGGGAGTCATTGAACACGTAGAGCCAGGTGTGGCGCCGGACCTCGTTCGTCCAGTCGCGCTTCCACACCATGTCGGGCCCCAGGAAGTCGAACTCGTGCAGGCCCCGGTCGATGCAGTTCCCGATGACCTCATCCACCAGGAGCTGGCCCGGGCTGCACTCACGCAGGCTTTCGTCGTAGCCGGGCTTCAGCAGGAAGTAGCGCCCGCCGTATTCCAGGCCGTACTGGAACGCCACCGGCCGTCCGTCCAGCCGCAGGAAGTACAGCGCCAGCCGCTGACGGTAGGCGGAGTCCCGCGCCAGCTCCGTGTAGAAGCCGCGCGTGCGAGCATCCTGCGCCATGGCCGTGCCGCGCGCGCCCTTCCAGCCGCTCTGCTCCAGCAAGAAGCCTTCCTCCAGCGCGCCCTCCAGGCCGAGCCCGCTGTCCACCCGCTCGAAGGTGAGCTGGCCCTTCTCCTCCAGCTTGCGGCGGCGGCGACGGCAGTTGGCCTTGAACTTCGACTGCAATGTCTTCTGCAAGGCATCGCGGGTCGCCGGCAGCGGCACATACGGGGAGCGCAGGGACTCCCACTCGCCCACGGGCAGGCCGGACTCGCGCGCCACCGCGTGCAGCCGCCAGGCGGCCCCACCGTCGGGGACATCCGTGAGCCGCAGCACATCCCAGCCACCGGCCGAGCGCAGGTGGGACACGAAGGCCGCCGCGGCGACCTCCGGTTCCTTCGCCACCAGGTCGAACCGGCAGGAGTGGGCGTTGGCCGCCGCGGACAGCTGCCGCGCCGGTACACCCAGCAGCGTCGTGCGCTCCTCCCACAGTGGGAGCACCGCGCCAAGGCTCCCGTCCGCGTCCCGCAGCGTCAGCACGCGCGGATTCACACCGGGTACGAAGTTGTCCATCCAGATGCGGATGAACTCATGCCGGTAGAACAGCTCGTTGGAGGTGGCCTCCACGAGCGCGTTCCACTCGGACTCCAGGGACATGAAGGCCGCGCGTCCCGTCACTTCCGTGACGCGCGGCGAGGCAGAAAGGTCTCTTGCTTCCATGAGGTGTCGGGTGCCCAAGGTGGTGATGAAGGTTCGCGGCTACAACCCGCTGCGGGCCATCTTCAGCAGGCAGGCGGCGACCTTGCGGCTGTCATGTCGAATCCTGGACCCTGCCTTGAGCAGGTCCGCCTGCACCGGCACCACGCCCGCGCCAATCAAGTCCCGCGGGTTGGCCGCCACCACGAACGAGCCGCGACGGGCATAGCGCCGGTTCGCCTCTTCCGTGGGAAGCGTGCCGTTGACGAGCACCGCGTCCAGCACCGGCCCCACGTGGTCCGTGACGGCCTGCACGTGGTCCAGGCAGGACATGCCGTCCGTCTCCCCCGGCTGCGTCATCAAGTTGGCCACCATGATTTTCAGCGCGCGCGTCTCCTTGAGCGCCTGGGCCACGCCGTCCACCAGCAGGTTGGGCAGCACGCTCGAGTACAGCGAGCCCGGGCCGATGGCGATGAGGTCCGCCGTGTAGATGGCCTCCAGCAGGCCCTCGGTGGGCGGCGGCGAGCGAGGACTCAGCGTGACGCGGCGCACCCGGCCGTGCGCGCGGCAGATGTTGCGCTCCCCCACCACCTCCGTGTCGTCATGCATCTGCGCCACCAGTTGCACGGACGCCAGCGTGGACGGAAGCACGTGGCCCCGGGCGCCCAGCAGCTCCCCGGACATGCGCACCGCCTCCATGAAGTCCCCCTTCAGCTCCGCGAGCGCGGCGATGAGCAGGTTGCCCACCGCGTGGCCCGCCAGGCCACGCGCCCCGCCGAAGCGGAACTGGAAGACGTCCTTGAGCGCGTTCTTGCCACCCGCTAGCGCCACCAGGCAGTTGCGGATGTCGCCCGGAGGCAGCGCGCCGTGTTGGCGCCGCAGACGGCCCGAGCTGCCGCCGTCGTCGCTCATGGCCACCACCGCGGTGATGTCGATGCCCGGCTCCCGGGCCTTCGGTGTCGCGCGCCGGGCCAGGCCGCGCAGCACCATGGGCAACCCCGTGCCTCCGCCGATGGCGACGATGCGCGTCGGCCGGTCCACCTGCCCGTGCAGCACCTCGTTGCCCTGGCGCTCCAGCTCCAGCCTGCGACGGGCCTCCGCCCACTCCGCGGGCAGCGGCGCTTCCATGTCCATTCCCACCATGACGCTTACCCCCATCCACGACGCCCCAGCCCGCCTCCCCAGGCGGACCCACCTCCCGGCCTCCCACAGCGGAGGCCGGAAAAGCGAAATGCCCTACCGCGCCCCACGACCGAGAAGCACATGCCTCACGGTGTGGAAGATGATTCCCACGTCCAGGAACAGCGAACCGTTCTTCACGTAGTACAGGTCGAACTCCAGCTTGTTCCGCGCATCCTCCACCGACGCGCCGTAGGGGTAGCGAATCTGAGCCCACCCCGTCAGGCCTGGCTTGACGGCCTCCCGCAGGCCGTAGAACGGAATCTGCTGCTTCAACTGCTCGACGAACACTGGCCTCTCGGGGCGGGGCCCCACGAAACTCATGTCTCCCGTCAGGATGTTGAAGACCTGGGGAATCTCGTCGATGCGCGTGCGGCGGATGAAGCGGCCCACCCGCGTGACACGGTCATCGTTCGCCTTCGCCCACACCGCGCCATCCTTCTCCGCGTCCGTGCGCATGCTGCGGAACTTCCACAGGTGATACGTGCTCCCGAACAGCCCGGTCCTTTCCTGCCGGTAGAAGATGGGTCCCTTCGAATCCAGCTTGATGGCCACCGCGACCAGCAACAGGAAGGGCGCGGACAGGAGTAGCAGGAGGGATGCCACCGCGATGTCGAAGCCCCGCTTCAGCGTGCGGCGCAGCGGGGACACGGTGAGCTCGTCCGCGAAGGCGAAGTCGCTCGCCCTCAGGAACTGCACCGGAATCCGGCGCAGCACCCGCTCGCAGAAGCCCGTGGCCTCATACACCCGCCGGCCCTGGAGCCGGCAGCGCAGCAGGCCGTCCACCCAGTTGGCCCCGCGCATGTCATCCGCGGCTTGCACGACATAGGCCGCGTTCAGCCGGGCCGCCGTCTGCTCCAGCGCCTCGCCCGAGGTGCGGGGGTCCGTCAGGCCCACGATGCGGTAGGTGCCCTCTCCGCCCGCTTCAATCGCGCTGGCCACCGCGCGCGCCTTGGGCCCTTCTCCGACGATGAGCACCGAGTGCGGCGCTCCCACCAGGGCGCGGATGGACACCCGCACCATCAACGTCCCGGCCAGGGCGCCCATGGCTCCGCCCAGCAGCGTGCCGGGCGGAAGCTGCATGGGCACCACCAGCGGGGTGACGAGCATGACGCCGCCCGCCACCATCGCCGTGACACCCGCGGCCTTGAGGAACCGGTATCCCCGCACCCGGTCCTCCGCGGCCACACGGAGGTCATACAAATCCAACAGATACAGCGTGAACTGGAAGGTGACGACGAACGCCGCGCCCATCCACAGCAGCGTGGGCCACAGCTGCGACAGCGGCGTGTGTGTCCCTTCAGGCGCGAAGAGTGCCGCGCAGGCCGCCGCGCCCATCACGCAGGCCAACGCGATTGCCGAACTCTCGGCGAGGAAGAACGTCAGTTTCTTTGCAGAAAAATAATGGTGAAAAACGCGGAGCACGTGCCCCTCCAACCTACCCGCCCGACCCTCTTCCACCACCGGCCCCGCCCCCTGTCACCAGGAGGCGGGAACCGGAACCAAAGCCCCCCTCCGCTACCTCTTCTCGTAGTTCTTCAGATACGGCGCCGAGTGGACCTCCGCGCCATTCAGCACGCACCCGACGATGGGCGCGCCGCCCAGGCTCTCCACCGCCTGGTGCACCGCCTTGCCCGACGTCACGTTGGCGCGGATGACCATCAGCACGCCGTCCGCCTGATGGCCCAGGATGGCCGCGTCCGCGAAGGGCAGCGTGGGCGGCATGTCGACGTAGACTTCGTCGAAGCCCTCACGCACCGCCTTGAGGAACTGCTTCATCCGGCCGCTCGCCAGCACCTGCGCGGTGTCCTCGGGCGTGACGCCCGCGGGGATGAGGGCCAGGCGCGTGGAGTTGAACCGCCGCACCACGTCCCGCACCTCACAGTCCCCCGCCAGCAGCTCCGCCAGGCCCGTCTTGTTGCGCATGCCCAGCGTGGCCGCCACGCCGCCCCGGCGCAGGTCCGCATCCACCAGCAGGATGCGGCGCTCCGGGTTCGCCCGGGCCGCGGCGAGCGCCAGGTTGACGCTCGTCACCGTCTTGCCTTCCCCAGGCATCGCCGAGGTGAGCGCGACGACCTTCATCGGCCGCAGGTCCCGCATCCGCTCGAGCCTGTAATAAAGACTCCGGTATTGCTCCGCCGCGGCCGATGCCGGCGCCGTCAGCGTCACCACCCGGCGGTCCACCGCGTTGCCGCCCGTCGGGTTGTCATCCACTCGGGGGAGGAAGTTGCCCGCCCGCTCCATCGTCTGATCCATGTCCGTCCTCCGTCCTTTTCCGGCGCGACTCAGTTCAACGACGTGGGGTTAGACACGCTGTTTCGAGCCCCCGAAGCCGGCATCAGAATCCGCCGCTCCGTCTTGCCCTGCATTTCCGGGACCACGGCGAGCACCGGCAGCGTCAGGCGCTGGCGAACCTCGGTGCCATCGCGCAGGCTGTCGTCACGCATCTCCAGCACCGCCCCCGTCAGCACGCCCAGGCCCAGGGCCAGGAGGAAGACGATGAGCATGCCCGCCATGCGGTCCGGCCGGGCCGGGGTCGCCGGCACGCCCGCCGGGGAGATGACGTTGAACAGGCTCTTGGCGCTCTTGGCCTCCAGCTCCTGCGCGATCTCCGCCTCCACCTTGCGGCTCACCACGCTCTGGTACTTGGTGCGCGCGATTTCGTAGTCGCGGTTCATCACCGCCAGCTCGTGCGCCCAGCGCGGGGTGTTGTTCAGCCGGCCCTGGTACGCCTCGGCCTGCTTCTGGAGGTCCTGAATCTCCTGCTGGATGTTGCCAATCAGCGTGGCCACGCGGGTGCGCTCGGCGCGCTCGGCCCACAGCCGCCCTTCAGCCTCCTTGCGACGAGCCGTCATGCCGTCCAGCTCCGTCTGGAGGCGCTTCACCTCCGGGTGGTCCTCCGTCCAGGTGGTGCGAGCGTTGACCAGGGAACGGGTGAGCCCGTTCTCCGCGGCCTCGAGCCGGCCCGCCTCGCTGTCCACCGCGTTGCGCGCGCGGGCCAGGTCGGAGCGGCGGCCCTCGGCGACACGCAGCTCCTCCGACTTCGTCTGGAGCTGGTGCGACACGCGCTCCAGGCCGCGCATGTTCATCTCCATCTGCTCGGGCAGCTCGCCCAGGTGGTCCACCTTGAACTGGGAGATCTTCGCCTCCCAGTTGCTGACCGCCTTGCCCAGCTGAACCATCTCCTCGTTGAAGAGGTCGGTGGCGCGCGCCGCCTGCGCCTGACGAATCTTCAGCGTCTCATCGGAGAAGATGGTCGGCAGGCGGTTGGCCACCTGCGCCGCCACCTGCGGGTCGCGGTTGGCGTAGGTGAGCTCGAAGGCCGTCTCACCCTCCACGCGCACCGTGAGGTCCTTGCGCATCTGTGCGACGGCGGCCTCCATGCCCTTCTCCGAAACGATGTCCGGATAGAGGTTCATCTCCTCGATGGCCTTCTGAAGCACCGGACGCGCCAGCAGCTCCTGGCGAACGGTGAGCAGCCGCTGCTCGATGATTTCGCTCACCGTGCGCTGCACCATCTCCTCACCCGGCCGCTGCGGCTCCACGCGGACCACCACTGAAGCCTCGTACATGCTCGGCCGGGTCATCACGATGGCTGCGCCCACCACGAAGACCACTGCTGCGATGGCACCGACCAGGGCCTTGCGCCGCCACAGGGCTCCCAGAAGCTGGTCTGCCGTCATCCCTCGCTCCATGTTCCGCTCCTCCTCCATCCCACGCGCTGTAGCTACCAAGGCGTCACCACCAGACGGACGGCGAACACATTGCGCGTCAGGTCCACCGCGCTCGCCGAATCCGCCAGCCCAACCTGAGCGATTCGATCCACCGCACCCTGCGCCGACAGGCGCCGGTCAATGCGGTACTCCACACCACCACTCACCGCGTAGCCCTGCGACACCCGCGGCGCTCCTCTGAACACGGCCCAGTCCAGCGACGGGGCCTGCCCGTTGCGGAAGAAGCTGGCCGCGCCAAATAGCGAGAACTTCTGGGTGAACCGGCGCGCCAACATCACCGACGCGTAGTCCGCCCACAACGCGTTGGTGAAGCCGTTCGCGCCCACCAGGTCGTGTCCCGTCGACACGCCCACGTCGAACATCTCCCCTTCGCGCTGCAGCTCCACATTCACGCGCGGAACCCAGCCACCCTGCTGGCCCACCGGCGCCAGGTACCGCACGGGGCCCGCCCGCACGGTGAAGGTGGTAGGCCGCGTCAGCCGATACCGCAACCCCAGCGCCGCGCCGTGCGACTGGCTCAGCGCCCCCTCATAGAGGAAGCCCTGGTACCGGTACTCCAAGCCCAGGCTGAGCCGGCGCGTGGCGCGGTACCAGCCTTCGATGGAGGGCGTGTGCGCGTACCCCGCGCGCTGCCCCACGTCGATGATGCGCACCGCCTCGAAGCGGTAGCCCGCGCGCACGTCCAGCCGCTCCGCCATGCGGTTCGTCACGCCCAGCGTCGCCTGCGTGAAGAACGTGGGCAGCGTGGAGCGCGCCAGGCCGTCACGCGGCAGCGAGCTGGGGTCCGTGACACGGAACACCCGGATCGCCGTGTCCAGCCGCAGGCGACGCGTCATCTGGTGCCGGGCCTCCAGACCGCCCCGGTGGTCCAGCGTCGTCCTGCCCGACCCATGCCGCATCAGCAGGTCGGCCGCGTAGAAGCTGTCCAGCGTGAGCCGCGCGTCCTTCGCCTCCAGTCCCAGCCGCGGCGTCACCTTCGTCATCAACTGGCCGGCGCCGCCACCGCCCAGTCGCAGGTCGTCGTCGAACCGCTCCTCGGCCGTCAGCCGAAGCCGGGGTTCCCATATCGTCGCGGCCTGCGCGGCAGGCGCACCGAACATGAGGCCCGCGAGTAGCCACTTCTTCCAGTTGCCCTTCACCGTCGCCCTCCGTCCCGCACGCCCACCACCGCCCACGTCCACGACGCCCACTGCGTCACCACCCCTCACGGAACGACGACGGTGTCACCCGGCCGGAGCATGACCTCGTGTCCGCCATCCGGAGAGATGAGGTCGCTGTAGCGCACCGGAATCTGTCCGCCCTTGCTGTCGGTGCGGATAACCACGATGCCGTCCGAGTTGGCGAAGTCCGTGAAGCCGCCCGCCAGCGCGATGGCCTGCAGCAGCGACACGCGGCCGCGCAGCGGATAGGCGCCCGGGTGGGCCACTTCGCCGGTGACGAACACGCGGCTGCTGTTCACCTCGCGGACAATCACCGTCACGCGCGGCTCCTGCACGTACGGCTGGAAGGCCTCCTTCAGGGATTCGGCCAGCTCCGTGGGCGTCTTGCCCGCGGCGTGGACCTCGCCCACCATGGGCATGGAGATGTAGCCATCCGGACGGACCGGCAGCGTCCGGGACAGCTCCGCGTCACGCCACACCGCGATGTCCAGCACGTCCTCGCGGCCAATCCGGTAGGGCTGCTCCGTGTTGTCCACCGTCACCTTCGGCTGGTGCGCGCAGCCCCCCAGGAGCATCACGCCCAACACCGTCCAGAACCCCGCGCTCGTCTTGCCCATCGTCAGCTCTCCCTCAAAAGCGTGTGTCGCGCTCCCGGCCCTACCGCAGCCGGACGTTGCTTCCGGCGGCGTTGCCTTAGCAGCGCGTGTGCCACGTACTGGAGGGAGGGAAAGCCCTTGGATCGCAGTGGGTTACGAAGTGCCCTCCTGGGAGACCCCATGGGGTTCGGGAAATTTTTCCGGCATCGTACCCGCGTCGCACCCGGTGCTTTCTTCAGACATTGCGCTGATCAGGGAACGACTTTGCCCTCCGCGGCCCCTCCCGCTTCCCACTTCCCGGGGCTGGAGGCTGGCACGCGTCTTGGATTGAAGTTCGCGCGAGGCAATGAATTCCACAACGCGTGATGAGTTCGCGAGAACGGGGGATGGTCGGATGAGGAAGGCGGCTGGGGCGGTGGCGGCGTCGTTCGCGATGGGCACCGGAGCCATGACCCTGATGGGTGTGGCCTTCGCAACGCAGATGGAGGCCGCGGTGGTCGCGGTGGTGGGCCTTGCGTTGTACGCGAGCAGCGCGCTGCTCACGAACAAGGCGCCGGCGACGGCGGCCACCAGCGTCGCGAAGCAGGCGTAGTCCGGATGTACCGAAAGAGGCCGGGCGCCCGCGCGTGGCGCCGGCCTCTTTCGTTTGGCGCGCGTGGTTTCGGACAATAAGGTGCGCCGCCATGGCCAAGCCACAGTACTGGCTCATCAAGAGCGAGCCCTCCGTCTACGCCTACGCCCAGTTGGAGAAGGACGGGAAGACGGAGTGGACCGGCGTGCGCAACTTCGAGGCGCGCAACAACATCCGGGCGATGAAGCCCGGGGACCTCTGCCTCTACTACCACTCCAACGAGGACAAGGCCGTGGTGGGCGTGGCCCAGGTGCTCACGCCGCCGGGACCGGACTCCACCGTGCCCGATGAGGACTGGGCCGCCACCTTCATGGGGCCTGTCGTCCCCTTCACGCAGCCGGTGGACCTGGCCACCATCAAGGCCACCGCCGCACTGAAGGACTTTCCGCTCGTCACCCGCGGCCGGCTGAGCGTGGCCCCCGTCACCGCCACCCACTTCAAGCAGGTGTTGAAGATGGGGAAGACAGTGCTACCGAAGTAGTACGGTGACGCTGGTGGGGCGCCACCCCCGAAGGCATACTCCGGCGCCGTGAGTGCCACTGACATCCGCAAGATTCCGGCTCAGGAGACGCGCGGTCTCCGCCGCGCCATCCTCCGTCCCAACCAGCCTCCGGAGATGGCCGTCTATCCCGGAGATGACGACGCGGACACGCTCCACCTGGGCGTCTATACGGAGGGCCGCCTGGTGGGCGTGGCCTCCCTGTATCGGGAGCCGCCGCCGGACGCGCTGCGCGCCACCACGGCCTGGCGCCTGCGAGGCATGGCGGTGGACGCCACCCTGCGTGGGCACGGCCATGGCGCCGCCCTCCTGAAGGCCTGCATGGAGCACGCGACGCGGCAGGGCGGTTCCCAGGTGTGGTGCAACGCGCGGATGACGGCCTCCGGGTTCTACCGCGCGCAGGGCTTCGCGCAGCGAGGCGAGCCCTTCGACCTGCCCGGCATCGGCCCGCACCACCTCATGTGGCGCAACCTCGGAAATTCCTGATGACCACCCTCCCCGACCTCGACCTCATCCGGACCTCCATCGAGCGCATCGACGAGGAGATCCTCGATGCCCTCCGCCGCCGGATGGCACTGGCGGACGACGTCGCCCGGGCGAAGCTGGCCGCCGCAGCGCCCTTCCGGGACCAGCGCCGCGAGGACCTGCTCCTGCGCCGCATCCGCACCCGCGCCGCGGAGCACGGCCTGGACCCGCACGAGGTGGAGCGCATCTGGCGGCTCTTCATCGACATGTCCGTGGCCCGGCAGCACGAGCTCGTCACCCGCCTGGACACCACGCCCCTGCGCGTGGCCTACCCTGGCGTGGAGGGCTCCTACAGCCACCTGGCCGCGCGCCGCCGCTACGGGCACCGCACGGGCGGCGTGCTGCTGTCCGGCTTCGACCATGCGCGCGAGGCCGTGGAGGCGCTCCGCCGCGGCGAGCAGGACCTGGTGCTGCTGCCCATCGAGAACACCACCGCGGGCAGCATGAACGAGACGTATGACCTGCTCGCCGAGGGCGGCGTGGTCATCACCGCGGAGCTGGTCAGCCAGGTGGACCACCGCCTGCTGGGCCTGCCGGGCGCGAAGCTGGAGGGCCTGCGGGAGGTGCTGTCCCATCCGCAGGCGCTGGCGCAGTGTGAGACGTTCCTCCGGGAGAAGGTGCCCTGGGCCCGCGCGGTGCCGGACGTGGACACCGGCGGCGCGGCGCAGAAGGTCCGCGAGCGCAACGACGCGTCGGTGGCGGCCATCGCCAGCGAGACGGCGGCGCAGCGCTTCGGCCTGGAGGTGCTCGCGGGCGATTTGCAGCCGGCCTTCGACTACACGCGCTTCGTGGAGGTGGGCCGCGAGGCCACGCCCCTGGCGCCCGGCGTGCCGTGCAAGACGTCCCTGCTGGTGGTGCTGGAGCACAAGCCCGGCACGCTGGGAGAGATGCTCCAGCGGCTCACCCTGCGCGGCGTGAACCTGAGCAAGCTGGAGTCGCGCCCCATCCCGGGCCAGCCGTGGCAGTACCGCTTCTACCTGGACGTGGAGGGCCACGCCGCCTCCGCGGCGGTGACGGCGGCGCTGGACGACATCCGTCCGCTCACCTCGTCGCTGCGCGTGCTGGGGACGTATGCGCGCGCGGAGTCGCCTCATGCCTGAGTCGCCGCGTCGCATCGCCTTCCAGGGCGAGCCTGGCGCCTACGGAGAAGAGGCCCTGCGCGCGCTGCATGGCGCCGACGTGGAGGCCGTCCCCTGCCTCACCTTCCGCGCCGTCTTCGAAGCCGTGGCCGAAGGCCGCGTGCACGGCGGCGTCGTGCCGGTGGAGAGCTCGCTGGGCGGGCCCGTGGCGGAGACGGTGGACCTGCTGCTGGAGCATGACGTGCCGGCGTCGGGCGAACTGTCCCTGCGCATCCGCCACTGCCTGCTGGCCCCACCGGGCCTGGCACTGGACGACATCCAGCAGGCCCTCTCCCACCCGCAGGCCCTGGCGCAGTGCGCGGGCTACCTGCGCCGGCGGGGCATCACTCCGCTGCCGGAGGCGAACACCGCCATCGCCGCGCGAAAGGTGGCGGAGGAGAGGCCTCCGCACACGGCCGCCATCGCCAGCCGCATGTCCGCGGACCTGTACGGACTGGCCGTGCTGGAGGAAGGCGTGGAGGACTCGCCGGACAACTTCACGCGCTTCATCGCCCTGGGGCCCGCGCCCGAACGGACGTGGACGCGGCGGAAGACGGCGCTGGCCTTCACCGTGGAGAACGGGCCGGGCGCGCTGTTCCGCGTGATGAGTGCCTTCTCCTCGCGCGGCCTCAACGTGGCGCGGCTGGAGTCCCGGCCGCAGCGCCGCGCCTGGGAGTACGTGTGGTGCCTGGACGTGGACGGCGCGCTGGAGGACCCGCGGGTGCGCGAGGCGGTGGCCGCGGCCCAGGCCGCCTGCGTCACCCTGCGGGTGCTCGGAAGCTACGGCGTGGTGTGAGGCGCGCTCAGACGCTGGTGGCCTTCAGCCCGTCGCCGCCCTGCACGGCCGTCTCGTACGCGGAGCGCACCAGCTGGACGTAGCGCTGCAACGCGGGGAGCTGCTCCATGCGCAGGGCCTGGGGGCCGTCACACAGGGCGGCCTCCGGGTGCGGGTGGAAGTCCACCAGCACCATGGACGCGCCCGCGATGAGCCCCTGGCCAATGGCGTGGAAGATGTCCGGCAGTCCGTCCGGCGGCGGCGCGGCCTGGCCAATGGCGTGCGACGGGTCCACGCACACCGGCAGGCGCGTCAGCCGGCGCACCACGGGCACATGGGCGAAGTCCACCATGTTGCGGTGCGGGTCCCCCAGGTGCGTCTTCACGCCGCGGAGGCAGAAGATGATTTTCGGGTTGCCCTCGCTCGCCACGTACTCACACGCGTTGAGCGACTCCTCCAGGGTGATGCCCATGCCGCGCTTGAAGAGCACGGGGAAGACACGCTGCTGACCAATGCTCTTGAGTAGCTCGAAGTTCTGCGCGTTGCGCGTGCCCACCTGGAGCATGACGCCCGTCGCGTTGCCGGAGCGCTCCAGCGCGTCGCGAATCTCGTCGATGTGACGCGGGTGCGTCACCTCCATCGCGATGACCTTGATGCCGTGCTTGCCCGCTGACTCGAACACCCAGGGCAGGCAGGCGGCACCCAGGCCCTGGAACTCGTAGGGGTTGGTGCGGGGCTTGTAGGCGCCCATGCGCGTGGTGCGGATGCCCAGGCGAGCAAGCGCCGCCATCATCGTGTCCACGTTCTCCGGGTTGTCCACGGCACACAGGCCGGCGAACACATTCACGGAGCGCTCGTCGAAGGTGACGCCGTTGTACTCGAAGCCGGCGGACGTCCGCTGGCCCTTGTGCCGACCGATGACGCGGTACTTCTGCGACACGCGCACCACCTGCCGCACGCCCGGAATCTGCTCGAAGGGCTCCACGGGCACCTGCGCGGTGGAACCCAGCAGGTAGACCTCCGTAATCGTGTACTCGGAGCCACCGATGACGTGCGTCCGCGGCGTCACTCCCTTGTACTGCGATGCAACCTGGAGGACGGCGGACACCACGGACTCAGGCGAGTCCGGCTCGAGCATGACGATCATCTTCAGTTCTCCCGGGCGGCGTTGTCGTACTTCACGCGAATTGCGTGAAGCGTTGCGGAAAAAGGCCGCGGCAGATGTAACACTTCGAACCGCTTTGCCGCGTCCGGACTTGAAACCGGAAGGGGGCTGCGCCCCGTCCAGGCCCCGGCGGGCCGCCTGCTAGGCCGGCACGGGGCGGAGCCGGGTGGCGAGCTGGGCGTAGTGGTCTCTCTGAGCGGGGTCGCCCAGGTGCTCCCACACGTCTGCCAGGGCCCGGGCGCACTCGGCGGAGCCAGGAGACAGCGTCAGCGCCAGCTCGAAGACGTGGCGGGCCTGGCGGTAGCGGGCCTTGTCCGGGCGACGGGAGCCCCGCGTCAGCAGCGCGTTGCCCAGGGTGTAGATTTGAACGGCGGCGGACTCGCGGTAACCCGGCGTGGGGTTGAGCTGCGTGGCGCGCTGGAGCAGCTGCGCGGCGGCCTCCGGCTCCCCCAGCTCCAGCTGGCAGAGGGCCGCGTCGCGGTGGGCCTCGGCCTCGGTGGGGTCCACCTCGATGGCGCGCTCGAAGCAGCGCAGCGCTTCCTCGAAGCGCTCCAGCGTGGCCAGTGACGCGCCCTTCGCGGTGAGGGCCGGGACGTGCTTGGGGTCTACGGCGAGCACCTTGTCGAAGGCGAGGATGGCCGCCTCGTGGTTGCCCGCCATGGACAGGCTCACGCCGTCATTGAAGGCCGCGAACAGCAACTTGGACATCTCTCCCCCAGCTCAAGGGTGACACCGGCCGCGCTCATGGGCCGGAGGGTCAGCCTCTCACCGGAGAAGTCCCCATGGAAAGACGTCATTCCTGGGCGCGCTTTCGTCCCGCTGATGGGAGCCATTGGTCCCTACTTCAGATGCGCAGGCCCACCTGTACACCGGGCCACAGGAGCACGCCCCCCGCGTCCAGGTTCGACAGACGGCTCAGGTTCGATACGGGCTCGCCGTTGGAGTCATGCAACACGTTGAGCGTGGGCCCGCCGATGATGGCCAGGTTCCGCGCCACCTGGACCCCCGCCACCAGCCGGAGCTGGTGCAGGAGGCGGTCGCCTTCGAAGGACAGGTTCCATCCGTAGAGGGTGTTCGTCACCGCGTCCACGTCCAGGAAGAAGCGCTCGGAGATGGGGATGTGCGCGCCGAGCCCCAGGCCCAGCGACCAGTGGCTGGGGCCACGCGCGCCCTCCATGGTGCCCATGCCCAACACGAGCGTCGTGTAGAGGTAGCGGCTGCCCACCTTGATGGCGGTGTTGGCGTAGTTGAAGTCATTACCGAAGGCCTCGACGTGGAACTGGCCGTTGCGCGCGATGCTCACCAGGCCCACCGGAACACCGGACTCCAGCTCCCGCGACACGTTCACGAGCCCGAGCTGGAGGCCGCTCATCCGCCCCGCCACGTTGACGATGCCCACCTGCGCGCCCTTCACGTCACCGCCCACATTGACGAGGGACAACTGCGCGCCCCGGGCCTCCGCCGCCCAGTTCAGGCCCACGGCCACCTGGAGGCCCGTCATCCGGTCCCGCGTATGGTTGAACGCCACCGCGCCCTGCACACCGTCCACGTCCCCTGCCGTCCAGTTGCCGCCCACGGCCAACTGCGCCCCCGCCAGCGACGTGCCGGACACGTTGGCGCCCACCGCGAGCTGCCCGAGCGAGCCGCTGGACCGCGCCACATTGAGCCCGATTGCGGCCTGGATGCCCTCCGCCTTTCCGTGCGCCCAGTTGCCGCCCACGGCCAGCTGCGTGCCCGACATGTCGCCCCGCACCACGTTGGTGCCCAGGGCCAACTGCAACCCGTCCACCTTGTCCGTGGCCACGTTCGCGCCCAGGGCCATCGCCACGCCGTCCAGCCGCGCCATGCGGGACACGCCCATGGACACGGAGAGATGGTTGTCCACGGGCTCGCCGGAGTTCATCAGGTCATTCGTCTGGAGCCCGGGGAACAGGCCCACGTTGAAGAAGCGCGTCCGGCGCCCGCTGCCCGCCGCTGCGACTTCCGCCACGCCGGCACCGGCGCTCGACGAGAGACTCGCCGGCAGGGGTCCACCGCCGCGCATGGCCGTCAGCTCCCCCTGCACCGCGCGGAAGGCGGAGGCCGCCAGCACGGTCCGGCCGCCCTCCCCCAGCTCGAACTCCGCCTGCGAGGTCTGGTCCAGCACCTTGCGCATCACCGAGTAACGGCCCTTCTGCAGCCCCAGCTCGGTGGTGCGGCCCGCGTACTTCTTCAGCTCCACCACCAGGCGTCCCTGGGAATCACGGACGTAGAGCCGCCCATCCACCATGTCCCCCAGGACGAGCACCGCGGCGGTGGAGCGCAGGTCCGTCATCACCAGGTCGCCCGTGCCCGCCAGCTCGATGTCATACGCGGGGTGCTGCGCCCCGGCCCGCGTCTCTTCCGTACGGGCTAGCGTCTCGTGGAAGGCGAACTGGTAGGCCTCGTGCAGCGTCACCCGGCCGTCCCCTGAGACGTCCGCCGCGCCGCGCAGGCCGGACACCAGGTTGTGGGTGAAGAACGAGCCGCCGATGCGGTCGGACTCCTGGGACACCTCATCCTCGGAAGACGACGTGAGGATGGCATGGCCTCGCACCGCGGAGGACGCATCCACCATGAAGGCCGGGCGCCGCACGCCGCCCTTCTGGCGGGCCAGCGTGCCGGACGCGCACGAGTCCAGGATGGCGATGCGCACGTCGGCGGGAAGCGACTCCAGGGCCTTGCGCAGCTCGCGATAGCCGAAGCGGTCCTTCTGGAGGAGCAGCCCCTGCTCGTCGGAGTGGCCCGAATAGTAGATGAGCGCCTCGATGCGCGTGCCCGGCGTGGTCGCCGCCGCCAGCATCGCCTTGAAGCGGACCAGGGCGGACTCCAGCGCCGCGCGGTCTCCCTCCATCAGCAGCAGCTTGTCCTTCGGCTGCACCCCTCCGAGTTCCTCCAGCACGTCGCCGAACGAGCGCGCATCCGAGACGGCGTACCGGAGCCGGGCACGGCCCTCGCCCCCGTCGTTGACGCCCACCAGCAGCGCGAAGCGGCGCACCGACGCCTGCGGCGCCGAGGCCGAGGGAGCCGCGGCGGCCAGGGCGGGCACGAGCAGGAGCGAAAACAGGAGGGACCGCGTCATCACCGCACCTTTTCCAACGTGAAGGACGTCTGGTCCAGGGTATCCGGAAGTGGCAGCGGCAGGGTGCGCGCGTCGGTGGGCCGCCGGGCAAGCGCGCGCGCCGCCTCCAGGACCGACGCCACCTCCAGGGGTGCATCGGACGTCACGAAGAGGAAACGCTCGAAGTCCGGCGCGTCATCGAGCTCGTAGGCATGGGCCAGCGGCACCGCCTCGCCGGGGCCCAGCTCCGTGCTTCCCGACAGCGTCGAGGGATGGTGCAGCGTCACGGCGCCGCGCCCATCCACCGACACCACGACACCATGGCGGCTTCCACCCGACACGTAGCTGAGTTGCAGGACGTCACCGCGGCGCGCCCGGGCCTGTTCACCGAGCAACTCCGGCTCGCCCGCGCCCTGCCGGTGGACCCGCAGGCGCGGCCCCCCCTTGATGCGCACGGTGTCCAGCATCACGATGAGCGGCACCGGTGACTCGGACGGCCCCGGCTGCTCCTCCGGCGCGGACATGAAAAGCAGCGCCAGCGAGGCGGCCACGGGGACGCTGAGTGACAGCCCATGCCACCCTTGCGAGTTGCCGCGCCGCGCCGGCTCCGTGCGGCCCTGGGACTCGCGCTCGCGCCGGGCCACCTCGGCGGCGACTTCGGCGGGCGGATGACGCGCCAGCGTCTGGCGGGAGTCCGCTTCCAGCCGGGCCAGCCTCGCGGCGCCACCGGGCTCACGCTCCAGCCGGGCTCGCGCGGCGGACAGCGCCTCTGGCGGCAGTTCACGCAGGATGATTCGCTCCAGAAGCCAGTCAGGGGTGCCAGGGGCCATGCGCAGTGCGTCTCCAGCGCGGCGAAAAGCCCTCGGTTCCCGTGTCCTGCCGCCTCCGGCCTCGCGCGTCTCCTGGAACACCGGCCCCTCAAGAATCTGTCACCCGCCTCGGCTCACAGGGTGAGGACCATCAACTCCTCGTCGAGGAACGTCTCCCCCACCTTCAGCGCGTTGGGCTCCACGCCATAGGTCCGGAACCCCAGCGAGCGGTACAGCGCGTGCGCGGGCGCGTTCCCCACCGAGACCGCGAGCAGCAGGCACTTGAGGCCACCCATCTTCCGCGCCTCGTCGATGAGCGCGGTCAGCAGCCTCCGGCCCACGCCCCGCGAGCGGACCTCCGGCGCCACGTACATGCCCCACACCACCGCCTTGTGCGCCAGCCGGGCCCGGGACTCGCGCTTCAGCCCCAGCGCGCCCACGAGCTGCCCACCGTCAAAGGCGCCCAGGACACACTGAGACGCCCCCACCAACCAGCCGCGCACGGCCTCCAGGGACAGCGCCGCCTCCTCCTCCACCGAGGCCGCGAAGGACTCCGGGTTGTCCCGCAGCCCCCGCAGTCGCAGCGCCTTGAACGCCTCCGCGTCCTCCGCCACCAGCCTGCGGATGACAAGCTGCGTCGGTCCGGCGCCGTGGCCCTCCGCCTTCAGGAGCGCCGTGTACCCCGAGACGAAGTCCGGGTAGCGCGGCGCCCAGCCCAGCGACTTCAGGCGCGCGTTGGAGATGTCGCGGTCACCTCTCACCGTCTCGTTGAGCTGCTCCAGGGGGATGCGGGGCGGCATCGGCACGCCCAGGCGCTGGCTGAGCCAGGCCACTGGCTCCTCGGTGGGCGCGGAGCGGTCATCCGCGACGCAGTACAGGGCGCCGGGCTCCCCGCGCGTCAGCACCACGCGAATGGACTCCACCAGGTCATCGACGTAGATGCGGGAGATGCGTCCGCCGCCGCCTTCGGGCAGCCGGAGC
The DNA here is from genome assembly GCF_006547355.1 of Myxococcus sp. AB036A. Taxonomy (NCBI): domain Bacteria; kingdom Pseudomonadati; phylum Myxococcota; class Myxococcia; order Myxococcales; family Myxococcaceae; genus Myxococcus; species Myxococcus sp. AB036A. Next base: position 27,502 of record NZ_VHLC01000081.1, read on the forward strand.
GACCCCGACAGCAGGCGCGTGTGAATGCCGCGCCCGGGCCCGTAGATGCCGGCGATGCGCATCACCATGGCGCCCAGCGGCAGGTAACGCGACTCCGCCTCGATGCGCTCGCGCGACGACGGCGTGGACAGCTCCACCGGGGTGTCCTCGTCCACGTGGCCCCGCGCGCGGCCATAGACGCCAGTTGAGGACAAGTAGACGAGTCGCGCAGGAGCCTGGCCGGCCAGCGCCGAGGCGATGCGCGTGTCCAACCCCGCATCGGGCGGCACCGAGACGACGACGTGAGCCCCCGCCGTGCGCGTCAGCGCGTCTTCCAGGTCGGTGACGCGGGCCCCGGCGCGCTCCAGCTCGGCGCGGCGGGCGGCATCGCGTGTGGCCGCCAGCACGTCGCGCCCTGCGCGGGCCTCCGCCACGGCGAGCCGCGTGAGCGTGTACCCAGACCCCAGGAGGACGAGAGGAGGCATCATGTCCCCGCGATAGCGAGACCGCGGGGACAGTGCAAGCGACGGTTACGGCTCGCCTACAGCTCCGCGCTCGCGCGCGGGTCGATGATGCCGCACTCCTTGATTTTGTAGAGGAGCGCCTTGTAGCTGATGCGCAGCTTGGTGGCCGCGCGCCGCTTGTTCCACGCCGTGCGTTGGAGCATGGCGAGAATCGCCTCGCGCTCGGCCAGCATCGCCGCCCGCTTGCCGATGTCCTTCAGCGACAGCTCCCCGGTGGGCGCGGGCGGCGGCGGAGGCTGCGGCACGTCGAAGGGATTGACGTAGCGCGGCGCGGGCACCACCGCGTTCGCGGACTCCATCACCATGGGCGCGTGCGCGGGGGGCGCCAGCGGCGCGACGGACGCCAGCCCGAAGGCGGCGCCGCGCGACGGCATCTCCAGCACCTGCACGGCGGGCGGCGGCGTGCGGAAGCCCTCGTCGTGCGCGCGGCCGAAGGGGCCACCGTCGTCACCCGCGTAGGACGTGGGCAGGGACGGCGCGCTCGCGGGAGCGCGGACCGCGGCCCGCAGCTCGTCGAGCACCAGCGTCGGGTCCTTCAGCACGCACAACCGGCGGACCATGTTCTCCAGCTCGCGCACGTTGCCCGGCCAGTCGTAGTCCGCGAAGGCGTGCAGCACCTCCGTGGGCAGCTCGGACACGCCGCTGAGGTAGCCGCGGCCGTACTTCTTGAGGAAGTGGTCCGTCAGCGGAACCACGTCCTCGCGGCGCTCGCGCAGCGCCGGCAGGCGGATGGCCACCACGTTGAGGCGATAGAAGAGGTCCTCGCGGAAGTTGCCCAGCGCGATTTCCTTCTCCAGGTCGCGGTTGGTGGCCACGACGACGCGGCTGTCCACGCGCACGCTCTTCTTGCCACCGACGCGGAAGAACTCCTCGTCCTGGAGCACCTGGAGCAGCTTGGCCTGGAGCCGGATGGCCATTTCGCCAATCTCGTCCAGGAAGATGGTGCCCTGGTCGGCCAGCTCGAACTTGCCGGGCTTCTCGGCGGTGGCGCCGGTGAAGGCACCGCGCTCATGGCCGAACAGCTCGCTCTCCAGCAGCTCGCCGGGCAGCGCCGCGCAGTTCACCTTGATGAACGGACGGTTGCGCCGCTGGCTGCGCGCGTGAATCTCCCGCGCGATGACCTCCTTGCCCGTGCCGGACTCCCCCAGCAGCAGCACGGGGACGTCCGTGTCGGCGATGCGCTCCACCAGCGCACGCGCGCGGCGCATGGCCGGCGAGGTGGAGATGAGGACGCGCTGCTCCTGCGCCGAATCCACCACCGGAATCACCGTGCGCGAGGCCAGGACGGGCGCCACGGCCTGACGCTCCGGCGCCCGCGTCCCCAGGGCCCGGGCCAGCGCGTCCTGGAGCTCGTCGTTGCCGAATGGCTTGGCCAGGTAGTCGCTGGCGCCCATCTTCATCGCCCGAACGGCGTCGTCCGCTCCCGCCAGCGCGCTGAGCACGATGACGGGCGCGCCGCCACCCATGGACTGGTAACGGCGCAGCACTTCCAGGCCGCTCATCTCCGGCATCACCACGTCCAGCAACACCGCGTCGAAGGAGCCCCCTGAGAGCATCTCCAGCGCCTGGGTGCCACTCGCGGCACAGCGCACCTGGTACCCCGCACTTCCGAGCAGCTCGGACAGAAACGTGCGCACCGCCTCTTCGTCATCCACCACCAGCACCGCGATCCGGTCCATCCCCTCGCCTCCACTCGCCCGCTGCATCGAAGTCCTACCCACCCTCAAACCGACAGCCGGGACGTGCTCCCAACCATCCGGCGATACTCACGCGCGCGTCGCATGTCCTGCTGCGCCGCGCTCAACAGCTGCGTGGGCGTGCCCACCGAATCCGGGAAGCTCACCGTTCCCAGCTCCAGTGACGTGCGCACCACCTTCCCCTCCACCTGGAAGCGGGCCGTGTCGAAGCGCGCCGCCACGCGGGATACCACCTCCTGAACCGACTCCGCGGGCGTTCCCGGGAGCATCAGCGCGAATTGACAGTCACCCACCCGTGCCACCGCGTCCGCGTCGCGCACCGTCTGCCCCAACACCACCGCGCTGTACACCAGCAGACGCTCCGCCATGCCGCGTCCAAACTCCTTGCGAAAGGCCGACCAGCCCCCCACTTCCGCCGCCACCACGGAGAATCCGCCGCCGTAGCGCTCCGCCCGCCGCGCCTCCAGGCTGATGAGCTCCAGCAGGAAGGGCCGGTTGTAGAGCCCCGTCACCGGGTCATGAAGCGCCTGGGCCGTGCCGGCCTCCTCCCCCGCCGCGGCCCGCAGCACCGCGTCCTTCAACTTCAGTTGCGCGTGAAGCTTCGTCGCCAGCTCCGAGCCACTGCCCGAACGAGGCACCAGGTCCACGCACTGCCCCCGCTCCAGGCAGTACCGCCGGGCCTCGGCGTCCCGCTCATCCACCAGGTAGAGCAGCGGCACCGCGCCATGGCTGAGCTGCCGCAACCGGCGGGCGACCTGGACAGCCGCGAAGTCAGGCGCCTGCGCGGCCAGCAACACCGCGGCCGGACGGATGACCTCGAAGAGCGGCACCGCCGCGTCGAAGCGCGTCACGGGCACCACCCGGAAACCGGCCTCCGCCAGGAGCAGCCGGGTCTGTTCCAGGTCTGCTGCTCGTGGCTCGACGACGAGCACGGTGGGCGGCTGTCCGGCCTTGCCCACTCGCTTCCTTCGCACACCCACCGTTCCACCTTCCCGCGTGAACTTTTCTCCGCCGCTTTTCGAGGCCCACCCCGGATTTACAGCCTCGAACCCCGTCCTGACTTCGTCATCCCCTCGAATTTACTAGAGAAGGGAAGCTGGCTACCCATTCTGGGCAGCGGATTTAGCAATGGTTGTGCCACCTTTGACCTCATGCAGCCGCGCCTCGAACTCCGCGGCGTCCACGCGGTGCTTGAAGGCAGGCACCCCTTCGATGACGACCACGGGGATGTCGTAACGCCAGGCGGTGAAGGCCTCCGCATCCTCCAGGATGGAGATGATCCGCAGCTCGAAGGGGATGCGAGCGCGCACGGACTCCACGACGGCGGCCGCCTTGTCACAGAGAGAGCAATTGGGTTTCGAGTAGATATCGACGCGCATGCGGGGCAGGATGAACGGTTAATGCGTGGCTTGTCTGGCGACTTCTCGACGATGCCTCTCAAGGACCTCGTCGTCTATCTTGGGAACCGGCGAGCGACGGGGTCCCTGAAGGTGGAGCGTGGGGACGTGCGCAAGCAACTCGAACTGCGCGAAGGCCATGTGGTCAGCGCCAGTTCCAACCAGCCGCGCGAGTTCTTCGGTCAGTTCCTCATCAATATGGGGCACCTGACCGAGGACCAGCTGGAGAAGGCGTTTTCGACCCAGGCGCAGACGCGCATCTTCCTGGGGAAGATTTTGGTGATGACGGGGCTGGTGCCGGAAGCCACCGTGCGCGGCACGCTCAGCCACAAGTTCCGGGAGATGATTCTCGACGCCTTCCATTGGGAGGACGGCGACTTCCTCTTCGAGGCGGCGGACACGGCGCCAGAGGTCGCGGGACTGGAAGTCAGCGTGGACCTGCTGGACGTCCACCGCGAGGGCGAGTTCCGGGAGACGGCCTGGCAGGCCATCCACGCCGTCTTCCCCTCCGGTGCGGTCCGGCTCTCGGTGGACGAGCGCAAGCTGCCCGAGCGAAAGCCCGGGAGCATGGACGAGCGCATCGTCCAGCTCATCAAGGAAGGCCTCTCCATCGACGGCATCGCGCTGGCGCTGCACGCCACGGACTTCTTCCTCTACCAGCGGCTGTATGCGCTCTACCGCCTGGACGCGGTGAAGGTGTCCGACGAGCCGCCCGAGTCCGAGATGTCCGTGGTGGAGGAGGAGAACGGAGAGCGGGGCATCATCGGCTCGGAGACGTCGGCGGACGAGGTGCTCCAGGCCGCGCAGCTCTTCCTCGACGCGGGCAACACGCGGGACGGCGAGGCGCTGGCCCGGCGGGCGCACGAGATGTCGCCCTCCCCTCGCACGGCGGAGTTCGTCAAGGCGGCCCAGGAGAAGCTCCTGGTGCACCTGCGACGGGAGCTGGCCGACCCGCCCAGGGTCCCCGCGCTTCAGGTCGCGCCCGGGCACCTGAAGACGCTCCAGCTCTCCGCGCCGGAGCGCTACCTGCTGTCACGCATCGATGGACGGCGCGACGTGGCCGCCATCGTCCACGTGTCGCCGCTGCAGGAGCTGGATGCGCTGAAGTTCTTCGCCGGCTTCGTGGACGCGGCGCTGGTGAAGCTGACGCCGCGCTGACGGAAGCGTCAGTGCTTGCCAGCGGCGGAGGCCGGGGCCGTCATCTTCACCGGCGCGGGCACCCGCTCCAAGCCCAGGCGGAGCGCCTCGCGGCCCAGCCAGGTGCCCCGGATGCGCCACTTCGGGTCATTGACGATGATGGCGGCCACGGCGACACGCGGGTTGTCCTTGGGCGCGAAGCCCACGAACCACGAGTAGTCGCGGAAGGGCTCGCGGTCCGCCAGTGAGCCCGTCTTGCCCACGGCGTCATCCACGCGAAAGCCACGCTCGCGGAACACGGCGCGCGCAGTGCCGCTGGTGACAGTCTCTTCCAGCATCGCCGTGAGGTCCTTCGCAACCTCCGGCGTGAGGACGGGCTCGCCTTCCACCGGGAGCAGCGGCGCCGGGCCCTCGGGCTCGAAGAGGATGGGGTCCACCCAGCGGCCCTCGTTGGCGGCCACCGCGGCGACGAGCGCGCCGTGCAGCGGGGACAGGTACACGTCCCCGAAACCCGCGCCCGTGTTGGCCAGGCTGAACGTCTCCTCGGGGATCGCGGCGAGCGACACATCCGTCGGCACGGGGAACTCAATCTCACGGTTGAAACGGAAGCGGGCCGCCATGCGGCGCAGCGAGTCCACCGTGAGGTGCTTGTTCGTCAACTTGGCGAAGATGACGTTGGCGCTCTTGCCCATGGCCAGCGCCAGCGAATAGCAGGAGCTGTCCCGCTCGCTGTCCTGCAGGTGCTTCTCGGAGATGCGCCGCTTGCCGCCGTGGAAGCACTCTTCGGTATCCGGTGTGACGCCGGCCTCCAGCAGCGCGCCGCCGGTGATGACCTTGAAGATGCTGGCCGCGGGGAACACCGCGCGAACCGGCAGCCCTCGCAGCTCCGGCCTCGCCGCCGAGTGCTCCGCCAACGCCAGCACCCGTCCGGTGGACGGCTCCAGCACCACGGCCGCGCCGTAGGGCGTCTCGTAGTTGCGGAGGATCTGCGTCAGCGACGCTTGCAGCACCGGGTCGATGGTGAGCTGCTTCTTCTTGCCGCCCTTCTCCTTCACCACCAGCTTCCCGCCCTCCAGCGTCGCGCGGCCCATGAGGTCCGCGGACTTGGGAAGCGGCTTCACCGTGGCGATGGGCGGCGCCTTCTCGCGCGAGGGCACGGGCACGGGGGGAACCATCCCCGGCTCCGCGGCGAGCGCCGCCAGTCCGCCGTCCGGCGACTCGCCCCCGAGCACCGCGGCGGCGGAGACGGCGGCGGATCCTGAAGTCCCCGCATCGGACTGTGCACCCTGGGACGCCGTGGCGGCCCCGGACGTCCCCGCGTCCGCCTGGGCGGCCCGCGAGTCCGTGCCAGGGGCGGCGACCACCACCCCACCGTCTTCGGAGACACCGGCGGACGCGGGCTGCTCCGGCTCGGTCGCTCCAATGACGAGGACCAGGGGGAGCAGCGCGGCGGCGGACAGGAGACGGCGGTGGAAGCGCATTGCTACGAGGGGCTCCGAGGGGTGAGCGACGGCTGGATCCTACCGGCTGGGGGCGCGCTGTCCACGGATGCCTCCCTGGTCGCTTCCGTCCCTCGGTGAAATCAGAAACTTGGCGGAGGGGTGTGCAACTCCGCTAGGTTCGCCCACACTTTGGACGGATTGAAAGAAACGGTGGTCATCTGGAGCGCCGAGCTCCGCCGGGCCGTGCGCAGTGGCCGGACGGTGGTGCTGCTCGGCCTCTACAGCATGTTCTCCGCGTTGGTGCTGCTGGTGGTCGGCTGGCTCGCGGGCGAAGTCCGCAGCGCCGTCGCCAAGCAGTTGGAAGGCGCGGGCGCGGATGCGAGCGCCTCCGTGCAGCTCAACGAGGAGATGCGCAAGGGCGTGCTGGGATTCCTCACCAGCAACGACTCCGCGATGATCGAGGCCCTGGCGCAGGTGCCGCTGGAGGTGTTGATCGTCTTCAAGATCACCCTCTTCTTCCTGCCCGCGTACATCGCGCTGATGGGCTTCGATCAGATCAGCGGTGAAGTGGGCCCACGCTCCATGCGCTACCTCACGGTGCGCGCGCGGCGCTCGTCGGTGCTGCTGGGCAAGTTCCTGACGCAGGCGACGCTGCTGCTCGGCCTGGTGCTCATCATCGACCTGGCCATCTTCATCTACGCCCGCGTGGCCAACCCGGACTTCAGCTTCCCCGCCGTGGCGCTCAACCTGCTGAAGTTCTGGCTGGCGGCCATCGTCTTCTCGCTGGCCTACGTGGCCCTCACGACGCTGTGCTCCAGCCTGTTCCGCTCGCCAGCGGTGAGCCTGGTCTTCAACTTCATCCTGCTGTTCGTCTTCTGGCTGATGGACACCATCGGCCGGGCCTCGGGTGACACGGGCAACCTGCGCTTCCTGCGCTACCTGTCGCCGTCGTACTACGCCAGCGACCTGCTGCATCCGGGCCTGGCGCAGTTCGGCGCGAGCGGAGCCGCCTACGCGGTCTTCGCCTTCGTCTTCCTGATGGCGGCCTACGGCATCCTGCGCGCGAGGGACCTGTGAGCGACGTGGCCATTGAACTGTTCGGCGTCTCCAAGCGCTTCGGCCCCAAGGTCGCCGTCAACGGCGTCAGCTTCTCCGTGCCCAAGGGCGCGGTGTACGGGCTCATCGGCCCCAACGGCGCCGGCAAGACGACCACCTTCTCCATGATGTGCGGCTACCTCTACCCGTCCGAGGGCTCGCTCAAGGTCATGGATGTGGACCCCACCACCCCGGGCGCCCTCAAGGGCCGCCTGGGCGCGCTGCCGCAGGACGCGGTGCTGCCGCCCGGCTGGGAAGTGGGCGCGCTGCTGACGTACTGGGCGCGGCTGTCCGCCCTGGCCGAACCGGAGCGTGAGGCGCGCGAGGCCCTGGACAAGGTGGGCCTCATGGAGGCCTGGAACGTCCAGACGCAGGCGCTCAGCCACGGCATGGCCAAGCGCGCCGCCATGGCCCAGGCCCTCATGGGCAGCCCGCCGTTGGTGCTGCTGGACGAGCCCACCGCCGGGTTGGATCCGCGCATCGCCGCCCAGGTGCGCCAGGTCATCCGCGACATGAAGGGCCGGCAGACGGTGGTGGTCTCCAGCCACAACCTCCAGGAGCTGGAGGAGCTGTGTGACGCGGCCGCCATCCTCGACAAGGGCACGCTCGCCCAGGCGGGGAGCATGAATGAGCTCACCGGCCAGGGCGCCGAGTTCCGCGTCCAGATTGCGCGCGGCAGCGTCATCATCCCGGAGCTCACGGTGATGCCCCACATCACGGACGCGCGCATGGAGAGCGACACCGTGCTGCGCGTGCGCTTCAGCGGCGGCGTGGCGCCCGAAGAGGTCATCAGCCAGGTGGTGCGTCACCTGCTGCAGCACGACGTGCTCATCCTGGGCGTCAGCCGCGGCCAGCGCCTGGAAGATCGCGTCCTGCAGATGCTCTGAAGCAAGGCGTGGGCTGGCGGCAGGCGGCTCAACCCGCCTTGCGCACCCAGCCCACGTAGAGGCGCTCCCGGCGCTCCATGCGGACCAGTGGATTCCCCGTAGCCTCGCACCATGCGGGAAGGTCCGCCTCCAAACCGCGATCCGTGGAGACGAGCTCCACGAGCGTCCCTGGCGCCAGGGCTCTCATGGCCTTGGCGAGCTCCAGGATGGGCATGGGGCACAAGGCCCCCCGAGTGTCGATGCGCACGGCGGCGTCCATGATCGAGACTCTGACGGAATTTTTCCGAAGTCTCCCGAGTTTTGGGGCCCCTGAGGGGGCGCGGCTCCCTGGAAGGCCAGAGCGGCTTGCTTGCGCGTCTGGAATTCCCTCTGTTAAGACCGCCGCCCTCTGCCCTCGTTGAAAACCCGCTCGGGCCCACAATGCCGGCCCCATGGCGAAGGAGCAAGACCCACTCATGAAGCCCAATGTCATCGTGGCCCTGCTGGTCGGCCTGGTGCTCGGGTTCGTTGGCGGCCGCGTCACCACTGGCCCGTCCACGAAGTCCGAAGTTGCCAAGGCTGCACCGAACTCTCCTGCCGCCCCGGCGGCGGGTGGACGCCGTCCGGTGGATCCCACCGTGTTCAAGGTGCCCATCGAGAACTCGCCGACCCACGGTAGCGCCGACGCGCTCGTCACCGTGGTCGAGTTCTCCGACTACGAGTGCCCCTTCTGCAGCCGGGCGAACGTCACCATCGAGAAGCTCCAGGAGCAGTACGGCAAGAAGCTCCGCGTGGTGATGAAGCAGAACCCCCTCTCCTTCCACCCGCGCGCCAAGCCCGCGGCCATCGCCGCGATGGCGGCTGGCGAGCAGGGCAAGTACTGGGAGTACCACGCCAAGCTCTTCGCCAATCAGAAGAAGCTGGATGACGCGTCCCTGGAGCAGTACGCCAAGGAGCTGGGCCTGAACCTGGACAAGTGGAAGGCCGAGCTGAACAACCCCAAGTTCCAGGACATCATCACCCGCGACCAGGCCCTGGCCGGCCAGCTGGGCGCCAGCGGCACCCCGGCCTTCTTCATCAACGGCCGCTTCCTGTCGGGCGCGCAGCCCATCGCCAACTTCCAGGCCCTCATCGACGAGGAGCTGGTCAAGGCGGAGAACCTGGTGAAGAGCGGCGTGCCCGCCTCGCAGGTGTACGCGAAGATCATCGAGAAGGGCGCCGAGCGCGCCGCGCCCAAGGCGCAGCCGCAGCAGCCCGCCGCCAAGGTCCAGAAGGTGGAGATCCCCTCGGACTCGCCTTCCTTCGGCCCGGCCAACGCCAAGGTGACCATCGTCGAGTGGTCTGACTTCGAGTGCCCCTTCTGCAGCCGCGTGGGCCCCACCCTGTCGAAGATCAAGGAGAGCTACGCCAAGGACGTGCGCGTGGTGTTCCGTCACCAGCCGCTGCCCTTCCACCCGAACGCGAAGCTGGCCGCCGAGGCCTCGCACGCCGCGCACGAGCAGGGCAAGTTTTGGGAGTACCACGACAAGCTCTTCGCCAATCAGAAGGCCATGGATCGCGCCTCGCTGGAGAAGTACGCGCAGGAGCTGGGCCTGAACGTCGCCAAGTTCAAGGCCGCCCTGGATTCGGGCAAGTTCAAGGCGAAGGTCGAGGCCGACATGGCCGCCGGCAACGCCCTGGGCGCCAACGGCACCCCGACCTTCTTCATCAACGGCCGTGAGTTCGTCGGCGCGCAGCCCTTCGAGGCCTTCAAGCGCGTCATCGACGAGGAGATTGGCAAGGCGGACAAGCTGCTCGCCGCCGGCACCAAGCCCGAGGAACTCTACGCCAAGCTGAACGCGGAGAACGTCGCCAACGCCCCGACGGCGCCCGCCGCGGCCCCTGGCGCTCCGGCCGAGCCCCCGGTCCAGAAGGTGGACGTGGGCAACGCCCCGGTGAAGGGCGACAAGAACGCGCCCGTCACCATCGTCGCCTTCTCCGACTTCGAGTGCCCCTTCTGCAGCCGCGTGGTGCCCACGCTGAAGCAGCTGGAGGACCAGTACGGCGGGAAGATCAAGGTCGCCTTCAAGAACCAGCCGCTGCCCTTCCACGCCAACGCCAAGTTGGCCGCCGCCGCCGCGCTGGCCGCGAACGAGCAGGGCAAGTTCTGGGAGTACCACGACAAGCTCTTCGCCAATCAGCGCGCGCTGGACCGCGCCTCGCTGGAGAAGTACGCGCAGGAGCTGGGCCTGAACGTGGACAAGTTCAAGGCCGCGCTGGACCAGGGCAAGTTCAACGCGCAGATCGAGGCCGACATGGCGCAGGCGTCCAGCGTGGGCGCCTCCGGCACCCCGACGTTCTTCATCAACGGCCGCACGCTCGTGGGCGCCCAGCCCGTGGACGCGTTCAAGCGCGTCATCGACGAGGAGCTGAAGAAGCTCGGCGGCGCGGTGGCCGACTCGAAGTAGTTCCCACCGGGGCCCTGGGGCCCTGACGCGACAAAGGCCGTCGGACTCCTCTGAGTCCGGCGGCCTTCATCTTTTCAGCCCTTGCTTCAGGAGACGGCGATGGCGTCAATCTCCACCTTGGAGCCACGCGGCAGCGCGGACACCTGCACGGTGGCGCGGGCCGGCGGCGCGCCAGTGAAGTAGCGGCCATAGACTTCGTTCACCCGGGCGAAGTCGCCCAAGTCGGTGAGGAAGATGGTGCAGCGCACGACGTGGGAGAAGTCCAGCCCGCTGGCGGAGAGCACGGCCTTCAGATTCTCCATCACCCGCTCCGCCTGCGCGACGACGTCGCCCTGCACCATCTCCATGGTGGCGGGGTCGAGCGGAATCTGGCCGGAGAGGAAGGTCATCTTCCCGGCGTCCACCTGCACCGCCTGGGAATACGGGCCAATGGCCTTGGGGGCCTGGTCGGAGTGGATTGCCTTGCGAGCCATGCGGCGCACCTCGGGGTGAGAGCGGCCCGAATCGGGCCGCCGGGGTTTCCGGGCGCTCTACCACGAAAGGCGAAGGCGGTTAGATGCGCTCGACCGAGTAGACGCCCTGGAGCCGCTCGATGGTTCGCATCAGGTCGGTGAGCTGCTTGAGGTCGGAGATGATGACCTCGAAAGTGTTCACCGCCCGGTCATCTCCGGTGGCCCGGCAGTTGGCCTGGGAGATGTTGACGCCCTTCTTGGAGAAGGTGTTGGTGATGTCCGCCAGCAGGCCCGGCCGGTCCGCCGTGAGGACGCGCAGGGTGACGGGGCGCTTGAAGTCGCCCCGGACGTCCCACGACACGTCCACGCGCCGCTCGGGGTCCGTGGCCAGTGCCTTTTCACAGCCGACCGTGTGAACCGTGACGCCCCGCCCCCGGGTGATGAAGCCGGCGATGGGGTCTCCGGGGACGGGGTTGCAACACCGCCCGAAGCGCACGAGGACATCGTCCACGCCGCCAATCTGCACGCCGCTGCGGTTGCTGCGGCCCACCAGCCGCTTCGCCAGGTCGGTGACCCGGGACAGGCCCGGCAGCACCGAGTTGCCGGTTCCACCAGAGGTTGTCGCGGCGGGGTTGGCGTCCGCGCGTCCCCCGGCCTCCGCGGCGTTGAGCTTCTCCTGGGGGACGAGCCGGTGCGACAACTGCTGCGGCGTCACCTTGCCGTAGCCAATGGCCACCAGCATGTCGTCTTCCACGCGGAAGCCCAGGTCCACGGCGGCCTTCTTCATCTCGCCGGACTTGACCAACCGGTTGAAGTTGAGCTGGAAGCGCTTGAGCTCGCGGTCCGCCAGCTCACGGCCCAATTGGAGGCTCTTCTCGCGCTGCTGCTGCTTGATGAAGCCGCGGATGCGCTGCTGCGCCCGGCTCGTCTTGACGAAGGTGAGCCAGTCCTTGGACGGGTGCTGCTGGGGGCTGGTGAGCACCTCCACCGTGTCCCCGTTCTTCATCTTGTAGCGGAGCGGGACGATCTTCCCGTTCACCTTGGCGCCCACGCACCGGTTGCCCACGTCCGAATGGATGGCGTAGGCGAAGTCCACCGGGGTGGCGCCGCGAGGCAGCGAGCGCACGTCGCCCTTGGGCGTGAAGACGAAGACCTCGTCGGTGAAGAGGTCCACCTTCACCGTCTCCAGGAACTCCTTCGGGTCCTTCAGGTCCTGCTGCCACTCCATCAGCTGCCGCAGCCAGGCGAACTTCTCGTCATCCTTGGAGATGACGGCCTTGCCCTCCTTGTACTTCCAGTGCGCGGCGATGCCTTCCTCGGCGATCTTGTGCATCTCCGAGGTGCGGATCTGCACCTCCACGCGCTCGCTGAGCGGACCGATAATGGTCGTGTGCAGCGACTGGTACATGTTGGGCTTCGGAATCGCGATGAAGTCCTTGAAGCGCCCCGGCACCGGCTTCCACATCTCGTGCACGAGCCCCAGCGCCTCGTAACAGGAGGGCGCGGTGGGCGCGATGATGCGAAAGGCGATGATGTCGTGGATCTGATCGAAGTCGATGCCCTGTGACTTGATCTTCTTGTAGATGCTGTAGACGTGCTTGAAGCGGCCGCTCACCTCGCCCTTCAGCCCGCGCTCGGCCAGCTTGGAACGGATGAGGTCGCACGTGTCCTCGATGTACTTCTCCCGCTCCTTCTTGCGCTTGTTCAGCTTCGCCTGGAGCGCGAAGAACTCCTGCGGTTTGACGTAGCGGAAGCTCAGGTCCTCCAGCTCCGTCTTGATCCACGAGATGCCCAGCCGGTTGGCCAGCGGCGCGTAGATGTCCAGCGTCTCCTGCGCGATGCGGGCCTGCTTCTCCTCCGACATGTGATCCAACGTCCGCATGTTGTGCGTGCGGTCCGCCAGCTTCACCAGGATGACGCGGATGTCCTGCGCCATCGCGATGATCATCTTCCGGAAGTTCTCCGCCTGCTTCTCCTCCTGCGACAAGCTGGCGGATGCGGAGAACTTGGACAGCTTGGTGACGCCGTCTACCAGGTGGGCCACTTCCGAACCGAAGAGCTCCGTCAGCTCCTCCTCGGTGGCCAGCGTGTCCTCAATGGTGTCGTGAAGGAGTCCGGTGACGATGGACGCCTCGTCCAGCTTGAGCTCGCCCAGGATGCCGGCGACCTCGAGCGGATGGACGAGGTAGGGCTCGCCTGACTTCCGGAGTTGACCCTGGTGGACCTTGGCCGAATAGACGTAGGCCTTCTTGATGATGTCCAGGTCGGGGTCGGGGTGGTACTGGGAAACCCGTTGGAGGATGTCGTTCAGGCGAATCATCGAATGAGGAGCAATCGTAACTTTGCACCAACGGAGGGGCAACGTTGCCCCACACCTGGACGTCACCTCCCTCTGGGACACCCCAGTTGGTGCGTTCGCTTTCGTTGACCCGGTGTTTTACGGCCCCGTAGATTCGCCTCCGCACATGTCACAGCTCCTGCTGTCCTCCCTCGCCGTGGTCTGCCCGAACTGTGACGGGTACAACTCGCCTCGCTCGGCTGCATGTGTGCTCTGCGGCCAGGCGCTGGGCGAGCCCGCTGCCGCGCCCCGCCC
>NZ_VHLC01000082.1:0-41005 GCF_006547355.1 Myxococcus sp. AB036A
GCCCCCACGCCCCGGGCGCCCATTGAACTGGATGACCTGTCCGGCGCATCCGACGAGCCGATGCAGCTCGCCTCGACGTGGGAGTTCGTGGGCTGGCAGGGCGGCGATGACACGGGCCCCATTGGCCATGTCCCGGAGACGACCTGGGCGGACCGTGGTGTGGACCTCGACGGCCCGGCCATATCGCCCGCGGCGACCGAAGTGCCTCTGGCCTCGGCGTGGGACTTCATCCAGCAGCCCTGGCAGCCCACGGCGGCGGAGCCTTCGGACGTCATCACCACGCTCCTGGCCGCAGCGGCCAGTGCGGCCACGGAAGTGCCCGTGGGTGGCCCTTCCGTGACGGCGGAGCACGTGTTGTCGGCGCTCGACGTCGTGAGTACCCAGGGGGTGCTCGGCAGGGTGGTGCTGGCGTACTGCGCGGGCCGCTTCCAGCGCGCCTTCCTCCTGGGCGAGAGCCTCGGCCTCGCGCGGGTGGGGCATGCCTGGGGCCCGGGCAGCGACAGCGCGGCGGTCGCCCAACTCAAGGTCGACCTCGAAGCACCGTCCCTGCTGCACACCGCGATGACGTCCGCGGGTGCCAGCGTCTTCGACGCACCGGCCTGTCCCCAGGACGAGGCCATCTTCGCCGCGCTGGGCGGGGAGGGCGCTTCTCACCTGGCCGTCATCGCCATCCGGAGCCGGGGACAGGTGGTGGCGTTCATCGTCGCGGACCACGGCGCGGAGCCCATCGCCGCGCCCGCGCTCGATGAACTCACCCTCATCGCGCAGAAGGCCTCTGAGGCCTTCTCCCGTCTCCCCACCCGGAGCGCCTGAGCGCGAGCCGGAGGAGGGGAGACGCAAGAAGGGCTCCGGAGCCAGGTGCTCCGGAGCCCTTTTCACTTCAAGAACGGCGCGTCGCGCTCAGCTGCAGCCGCTGGTCGCGCCGCAGTTGCTGCATTTGTAGCAGGCACCGCTGCGCACCATGATGGCGCCGCAGGTGTGGCACGGCGGAGCATCCGCCTGATTCAGCCAGGTGGACCGCTTGGAGACGTTGGCGTCGGACCGCTGCACCGAAGCCGTCTGCGCGGGCAGGGCTTCCCGTTTCGGCTGCACGTCCATCCGGTCCAGCACCGCGGCCTCTTCCTCGCTCGGCAGGAACTTCAGCTCCAGCCAGCGGAAGATGTAGTCGGTGATGGACTTGGCGATGGGGATGTCCGGGTTGCCGGTGAAGCCGCTGGGCTCGAAGCGGGTGTGGCTGAGCTTGTCGACCAGCACCTTCAGCGGCACGCCGTACTGGAGCGCCATCGACACGCTGGTGGCGAAGCTGTCCATCAGCCCGCTCACCACCGAGCCTTCCTTCGCCATGACGATGAACAGCTCGCCTGGCAGGCCATCCTCGTACATGCCCACCGTCAGGTAGCCCTCGTGGCCGCCGATGGAGAACTTGTGCGTGATGGAGCGGCGCTCGTCCGGCAGGCGCCGGCGGACCGCGCGGGGCTCCGGCTGGATGGCGGGGGCGGGCTCGGGGGCCACGGTGGCCTTGGCGGCGCGCGTGTCCTTCACCGTCTCCTTCGACGTGTTCAGCGGCTGCGTCCGCTTGCACCCGTCGCGGTACACGGCGATGGCCTTGAGGCCGCGCTTCCACGCCTCCATGTACGCCTTCTCGATGTCCTCCACCGTCGCGTCCGACGGCATGTTCACTGTCTTGGAGATGGCGCCGGAGAGGAACGGCTGGCAGGCCTCCATCATCTGGATGTGGCCCATCCAGTGGATGCTGCGCTCGCCCTGGGCCGGCTTGAAGGCGCAGTCGAACACCGGGAGGTGCTCGGGCTTCAGGTGCGGCGCGCCCTCGATGGTGTCCTGCTTGTCCAGGTAGCTGATGATGTCCTGGGACTGCGTCTGCGGGTAACCCAGCTTCTCCAGCGCCAGCGGCACCGTCTGGTTGACGATCTTCAGCATGCCGCCGCCCACCAGCTTCTTGTACTTGATGAGCGCGATGTCCGGCTCGATGCCGGTGGTGTCGCAGTCCATCATGAAGCCAATGGTCCCCGTGGGGGCCAGCACCGTCACCTGGCTGTTGCGGAAGCCGTGCTCCTCACCCAGCGCGAGCGCGCGGTCCCACGCGTCCTTCTGCGCGGCGAACAGGCCCTGGCTCACACCCTCCGGGGCGATGTGGTACGCGGCCTTGCGGTGTTTGCGGATGACGCCCAGCATCGGCTCCGCGTTCTTCGCGTAGCCAGCGAAGGGGCCCTGCTTCTCCGCCAGGCGGGCGCTCATCGCGTAGGCCTCGCCGCACATCAGCGAGGTAATCGCGCCCGCGTAGTTGCGGCCCGCGGGCGAGTCATACGGCAGGCCGGACGCCATCAGCAGCGCGCCCAGGTTGGCGTAGCCCAGGCCCAGCGGCCGGTAGTCGTGGCTGTTCTTCTCGATGCGCTCGGTGGGGTAGCGCGAGTTGCCGACGATGATTTCCTGCGCCATCAGCAGGATGTCGACCGCGTGGCGGAACGCCGTCACGTCGAAGTCGCCGTCGATGGTGCGGAAGTGCATCAGGTTCAGGGACGCCAGGTTGCAGGCCGAGTCGTCCAGGAACATGTACTCCGAGCACGGATTGGACGCGTTGATGCGCGCCGTCGTCGAACACGTGTGCCAGCTGTTCACCGTGGTGTCGAACTGCATGCCCGGGTCGCCGCACAGGTGCGCGGCCTCGGAGATCTCCCGGAACAGCTCGCGCGCCTGGTAGGTGTCCACCGGCTGGCCATCGCGCACCGACCGCGTCGTCCAGGTGGCGTCATCCACCACCGCCTTCATGAACGCGTCGGTGACGCGCACCGAGTTGTTCGAATTCTGGAAGAACACCGACGAGTACGCCTCGCCATTGAAGGACGGGTCGTAGCCGGCCTCGATGAGCGCCCAGGCCTTCTTCTCCTCGCTCGACTTGCAGCGGATGAACTCGAGGATGTCCGGGTGCTCGGCGTTGAGGATGACCATCTTCGCCGCGCGGCGCGTCTTGCCGCCGCTCTTGATGACACCGGCGAAGGCGTCGAAGCCGCGCATGAACGACACCGGGCCGGAAGCGGTGCCGCCGCCCGCCAGCAGCTCCTTGCTGCCGCGGATGGTGGACAGGTTGCTGCCCGTGCCGCTGCCGTACTTGAAGAGCATCCCCTCCGTGCGCGCCAGCGTGAGGATGGAGTCCATGTTGTCCTCCACGCTGTTGATGAAACACGCGGAGCACTGGGGCTGCGCCTCCACGCCAACGTTGAACCACACGGGCGAGTTGAAGGACGCCTTCTGGCGCAGCAGCAGGTGCGTCAGCTCCGCGTGGAAGGCCTCGCGGTCCGCGTCCCGCGTGAAGTAGCGACCTTCCACACCCCACTGGGTGAGGGTGTCCACCACACGCGCCACCAGCTTGCGCACGCTCGTCTCACGCTCCGGCGTGCCCGGCGTGCCGCGGAAGTACTTCGACGCCACGACGTTCGTCGCCAGCATCGACCAGGACTTCGGCACCTCGATGTTCTTCTGCTCGAAGACGGCCTTGCCATCCTCGCCGGTGATGCTGGCGCTGCGGTATTCCCACGCCAGCTCATCCGCGGGATCCACGCCCGGTGTCGTGAAGAAGCGCTCCACCGTCAAGCCCGTCGCCGCCACGCGCGCCTTGCGCCCGCCGCGCCGCTCCTTCCCGTTCACCGTGGACTTCGAGCTCAGCTCTTTATCCATGTCGCCACCCTCCGCGAGTTCACTGCGAGTTCTGATGCAAAATTTGCAAAACGCTAACGTCGCGAGATCCCGATGGATCCGATGGATCAGCCCGACGTGAAACGCGGGTGACATCAGAGCGGATTCGCGACGACGAAGCAGGGGCGCGCCCGGCCCCTCGGCTGTTCTTGGGAGATGCCCGCCAGACTGCCGGACGAGGCCATGGATAGACTCCTGTAGCACCTCCGTCAAAGATTCTATCGGTACAACAAATGGTGTCCGTCAAAGTCATGCCCACCACGAATTGTGTACAGCCGTGAAGTGGGCGTCCGGTGTCTGCCTGCCTGCCCTGCTGCTACTGCGTTCAGCGCGGGCGCCCGATCTAGAGGGCCTCGGCTGCCCTGGCAACACATGCTTTGCAGTGCCTGAATCCAGATGGCGAGCCATGTATTGTCACTTCGAGCCAAGCGAGCGTGATCACTGGGAGACATTTGCTGTGAGTCTGTGCACGACTCGGGTGGGTGCAAGCGTGCTGATCCGCCAGGGGTGGTGGATCAGCCCCGTTGGCGGTCCGTTGGTGAACGCGGCCATCGATTTTGGCCCGGACGCGCGTTAGGAGGCGGACATGGCTCCTCCCTACCAGCGCCACGTCTTCGTCTGTACCAACCGCCGCCCGGACGGAAATCCCAAGGGGTGTTGCGCCTCCAAGGGCTCGGAGGAGGTCCGCGCGGCCTTCAAGGCGGAGCTCGACAAGCGGGGCCTCAAGGGGCGCATGCGCGCCAACGCGGCGGGATGCCTGGACACGTGCAGCTTCGGTGTCGCCGTCGTCGTCTACCCGGAAGGCACCTGGTACGGCGGCGTCAAGGTGGAGGACGTAAAGGACATCGTCGAGCAGCACCTGATGGAAGGCCGCCCCGTGGAGCGGCTGCTGATGCCCTTCTCCCGCAAGGCCGCCACTTCGGGCTGAAGCAAGCTTCTCGGTATTAACCCGAAATAGTCGACGCCTGCCTCTGTCTGCGTGAACCCGCAGACGAGCCGCGTGGAACCCTTGTCGAGAAGCCCGGGGCAAGCCTGCACCGGGCTTGGGCTCGGCATGTGTCCAGCGCGGCGAGGAGCACATGCATGCGTCGCAGTTGGTGGGCCTCTGGCCTGATCGCCACCGCCTTGTCCGTGGCTGGCTGTGATTCCGAAGTGCCGTCGTCTCACGTTCGGGACATGACGGCGTTCCAGGATGCGGCACTGGCCGCGGAGTGGGCGGTGGGCGTCGCGTACTCCGTGGGAACGCGCGTCACCTATCAAGGGCGCCTCTATGAGTGTCGCCAGCCGCACACGTCCCAGGCGGACTGGACACCGGTGGCGGTGGCCTCGCTGTGGTTGGACCTGGGGCCCGCAGGCGGTGGTGAGCCAGACGCGGGTAGCGGCGGAACGGACGCGGGCACGGGCGGGGACGTCACCGCGCCCACCGTGGGCTTGAGTGCCAGTGCCTCACGCATCATCGCCGCGGGGCCGCTGAGCCTGACGGCCACGGCGTCGGACGACGTGGGCGTGACGCGGGTGGAGATTCTGGAGAACGGTGCCGTCGTCGCCACCGGCTCGCAGTTCAGCCGGGCCTTCAGCGGTTGGGAGCAGAACGGCACGTATGTCTACGCGGTGCGCGCCTACGACGCCGCGGGTAACGTGGGGACCACCACGCTCACCGTCGTCGTGGAGATTCCGGGGGGGCCGCCGCCGGGAGGGCAGCGCATCGTCGGCTACTTCACCGCGTGGGGCATCTACGCGCGCAACTACCACGTGTCCAACGTGCAGCCGTCCAAGCTCACGCACATCAACTACGCGTTCTCCAACATCTCCGGGGACGGACGCTGCATCCTCGGTGACCCGTACGCGGACATCGACAAGAGCGGCGGCTGGCAAGGTGAGTGGGACCCCGGTCAGCTGCGCGGCAACTTCCGCGCGTTCAAGGAGATGAAGCGGCAGAACCCGCACCTGAAGCTGCTCATCTCCGTGGGCGGCTGGTCCTGGTCCACGCACTTCTCCACCGTGGCGTCCTCGCCTGCCTCGCGCGCGGCCTTCGTGAAGTCCTGCGTGGACCTCTACATCCGTGGCCAGTACCCCGGTGTGGACCCCGTCAACGGCGAGGGCGTGTTCGACGGCATCGACATCGACTGGGAGTACCCGGTCGGCGGCGGCCTGCCAGGCAACAGCAACAGCCCCGCTGACAAGCAGAACTACACGCTGCTGATGCAGGAGTTCCGCAGTCAGCTCAACGCCGTCACCACGCAGACGGGCAAGCCGTACCTGCTCACCATCGCCACGGGCGCGTCGCCGGACCTGCTGGAGAACAAGCAGGAGACGAAGAAGCTGTCCGACGTGCTCGATTGGATCAACGTGATGTCCTACGACTACCACGGGGCCTTCGAGAGCACGGTGAACTTCCACTCGGCGCTTCATCGCGTCACGGGGGACCCGGGCGCGGCCACGGGCTTCTACACGGATGGCTCGGTGTCGAAGATGCTGGCGCTGGGCGTGCCGCCCGCGAAGATTGTCGTCGGTGTGCCCTTCTACGGCCGGGGTTGGGGCAGTGTGCCCAACGTGAACAACGGCCTGTTCCAGAGCGGCGTGCCCACGCGCGGCACCTGGGATGACGGCTCGTCGGGCCTGACGGGTGTGTTCGACTTCAAGGACATCAAAGCCAACTACGAGCGTGCCGGTTCCGGTTACACGAAGTTCTTCCACCCGGAGGCGAAGCAGGCCTACGTCTACAACCCTGCCACGGGCATCTGGATTGGGTATGACGACGTGCAGAGCATCAACGCCAAGGCGGACTACATCCTGAACAAGAACCTGGGCGGCGCGATGTTCTGGGAGTTGAGTGGTGATGATGGCTCGCTGCTCGATGCGCTGGCACGGAAGCTGCGCTGAGTCTTTGACAGGCATTGTGAGCGCATCGTGAAGCCATACGCCGGGGGACTTCTGTTCCCCGGCGTCATGGCGTTAGGGTTTGCCGCATGTCCTTCGCGGCAGCCGTCCTGCTGGTGGCGCTCTCCAGCTCTTCCGTGGCCGCCGAGCCGTGGACCGCCGTCGTCCGGGTGGCGTCCGACGAGGACACCGCCTTGCTCGTGCGAGTGCGGGGGCAGAGCAGCGATCTGCCCGTGCGTCTCGAGGTCTCGTCCGGAGCGCCGCTCGGAGAATTTCGAGAGGGCCCATGGCTCGCGGCGGAACGGCTGGCCGGGCGCCACCAGGCCCGCGCTGTCCTCTGGTTCGTGCGAGAGGGCAGCGACGTTCGTGTCCAGGTGGCCGAGTTCGACAGCCGGCGTCTGTTCTCCCGGGCCGCACGGATGGGGCAGTCGCCAGGCTCCCTGGAATGGTCCACGGGGGCGGAGGCGCTGGCGCTGGCTGCTCGCTCCGCACTGCGCGCGGTGGAGGCCGGGGCGCCGCTGGGGGATGTGGTGGAGTTGGCGCCGCCGCGACCTGTGTCGAACGGCGCGGGGACTGACACCGGGGTGGGGAATCGCATCGAGGATGCGGCCTCCAGTGATGGGGCCGCGCTGCGGACGCCCTCGTCCAAGGGGGCCGACGTTGCGCTCGCGGAGGAAGGGGGCTCGCCTTCCGCGCGGGAAGGCGTGACGTTGCCTCGTGAGGGCCCGCGGCTGCCTTCGGCCGAGGAGCACCTATCGCGCCCGATGTGGCTCTCGTTGGGGGGCCATGCCGCGCTGGATGGGTACACGCGCACGGGCCACCAGGGGTTGGTGGTGGGCGTGGGATTGCAGCCGGGCCGGTGGCGGCTGCGAGCGCAAGTCCTGGCCAGTGTGCCGACCCGGCTTCGCGATGCCCGGACGGAGTTGACGCTGGGGCAGCATGCGGCGTCGGTGTGGGCGGGCCTGCCCTGGGCGGCGGCGGAGCGACTGGAGGTGGAGGCCGGGCTCGGCGCGGGCGCGGTGGTCTTCACGCGTCGGACGCAAGCGCTGACGGAGGAGGTGGAGGCTGCACCTCCGGGCACGATGGTGGCCTTGCTCATGGGCCCCGAACTCCGCGCCCGCTGGCGGATGGGGGCGCGTGTCGGCCTGGAGGCGAGCATGGCCGCGGAGCTCCTCCTGGGACGGCCCGAGCTTCGCTACGCCATCGACGGAAACTTCGTGTCACGCGGTGCGGGTTGGGCTGTCCGTCCCCGGCTGGGGTTGGCGATGGTGGTTTTTCTTTGAGCGCCGATGACCCGATTGGCCCGGTGCCGTCCTCCATGGCGGCAATGAGGAGCTCGGGCTCACACGCAGCGGACCCACGTCGTGCGGCGGAAGACCCTCGCATCCAGGCAGCCATCCAGGGCGAGCGAGAGGCCACCGGCGCTTTGTTGATGGAGCTGCTCCCCCGGGTTCGCAACCTCGTGCGCTACCTGGTGCGCGGGGATGTGGACGTGGAGGACATCGCCCAGGAGGCGCTCATCGCCCTGGTGCGAGGGCTGCCGTCGTACCGCGCTGAAGGCCGCTTCCAGTCCTGGGCGGACCGGGTGGTGGCGCGGACGACGTTCGCATGGCTGAAGCGCTCCCGAGGCCGGGATGCCCAACACGCGGATGCGCCGGTGGAGCTGGTCGCGGTTCCCTCCGAGGATGCCCTGCCGGACGAGTATGTTCATCGCCGTCACATGGTGACACTCCTGGATCGGCTTTCGAATGAGCAGCGGCATGCACTGGTGTTGCATCACGTGCTGGAGTTGAGCGTGCCGGAGATTTCGACGGAGCTGGGCATTCCCTTCGAGACGGTGCGCAGCCGGCTCCGCTTGGGGCGGACGGCGCTGCGCTCGCTGGCGACCGCGGAGGGAGACGGAGGGGAGGAGCGGGGATGAGTGACTTCAGGGAAGAGGGGGATGACGCCCTGAACGCGCTGGTCCTGCCGTTGGACGAAGGCGCGGGGCCGGCCCGACGCATCTCCCGGGAGCGGTCGGCCCGGATGGTGCTGACCGCGTTGGAGGCAGGCGCGTTGGTGGCGTCGCCCGCGCCCCGGCCACGCGGCAAGCGGCCTCCCGTATGGTTGATGACGGGAGCGCTTCTCATCGCGGGCGCCGCCGCGGCCGCGGTCTGGAGCTTCACACGCCCGAGCCGGGCGTCGACGTCGCAGGTGGAATCGGCTGCGCACATGAGGCCCCCGCGGTTGGGCACGGAATCACAACAGAGCGGCAGCGGCGCGGTTGACGCGCCCCCCTCGCGGTTGGATGCCGTGGCAGACGAGGCTCCTCCCGAAACGCCGGTGGTCCCTGCCGCGTCCATCGCTGATGCCGAGGGTGCGTCCGCGCCGGTGCGTCCGCGCGCGCCGCCGGCCTCTGTGAAATCGGCTGCGCCGGAAGACCTCTTGCTCAAGGCCAATGGGCTCCGTTCCGAGGGGCGGTGGAAGGAGGCCGAGGCGCTCTACCTACGCGTCATTCGCGCCGAGCCATCATCGCTCGCGTCATACGTCGCGCGCGTCGCCTCGGGCTCGCTTCGGCTGGAGCACCTGGGGGACGCGCGAGGCGCCCTGCGTCAGTTCAAGGCGGCGATTCGCATCCAGCCGCGCGGTGTGCTCGACCAGGAAGCGCAGCACGGTATCGCCGAAGCGCACCGGGTGCTCGGCAACCAGGACGCGGAGCGCAGCGCGCTGGAATCGTTCCTCTCCACCCATCCGGATTCGCCGCTCGTGCCGTCGGCTCGCGCGCGCGTTCAGGAACTCACCGCGCCATGAACAGGCGACGGACGTTGGCGGTGCTACTGGCCGCGTCGATGGGAAGCTGCACCCGTGGGGACCTGGTGGCCACCGTCCAGTCGCCGGACGCAGGGCACGCGGGCTCCTCGGCGGATGCCGGTGGGCCCGACGGCGGCGAGCCGGCTGCCGACTGGGAGGCGTACTGCGCGGGGCGCGGGCCTCCCATCGTCGTGGGTGATGCAGATACCGATTCGCAGGTGTGCAGTGGACGTCTGGCGGAGCGAACCTTCCGTCACGCGCTGTGCACCTGCGAGGGGCTCGCCCTCGGTGCGTCCTTCGAAACGGATGCCTTTCACGGCACCTCGGAGAGGTATCAGCCAGGAGGCGCGGGGGGCGATGTCGGGGTGAATGGCGCGCTGTCGGCCAATGACGCGGTGTCGGTGGGAGGCTCGCTGAGGATTGGCGGTGCGGGAGGCGCCCAACTCGGGCAGACGTTCCGCGTGGGTGAGGCGTTGCACTGCAGTGGTCCGCTTACCGGCAGCCCTGTCTCTGCCACCGTCATGGGAGACGCCCGCGTACGCGGTGATGTCGCGTTGCCCGCCTTCAGCGTCGGTGGCGTGCTCATGGTTCCAGCGGGCCACACATTGGGGCCGGTAGATGCGGCCGAGGTCCGCCGCGAGCCCGTGGACCCCGTCATCCCCTGTGCGTGTGATGCGGCGTCCCAGGTGGATGTCTCCGGGCTCATCGCCCGGCACGTGCTCGACAATGACAACGCGGCCATCGGCCTCGACGCCACGGCGATGGAGGACATCGAAGGCGAACGCGCGCTGGAGCTGCCGTGTGGCCGCTTCCACCTGACGCGCATCACCGGCACCGGCCGCGCCACGCTCACGATTCGCGCGCGCACGGCGCTCTTCGTCGAGGACGTCGTCGACCTGGGCGAAGGACTGTCCGTAGACGTCCAGGCGCCGGGAGAGCTAGACCTGTTCCTCGGGGGCGCTGTCGCGGTGGCGGGACCGCTCACGTTGGGGTCCACCGCCACGCCTTCTCGCGTGCGAATGTACGTCGCGGGCTCGAACGTGCTGGCGCTGTCCGCGGGCAGCATCCTCGCGGGCAATCTCTATGCGCCCCGCGCCGTACTCAGCCTGAGCGGGGGCGCCGAGGTCTTCGGTTCCGTGTTCGTCCGTCAAGTCGAGGCTTCCGGACCGCTCCGACTGCACTACGACGCAGACATCCGCGATGCGGGCGCCGAGTGCACAGGCGATTGAGGTGCACGCCACCGGCCCGGCGTATCCGTGCCAAACCTCCGTCGCTTGTGCGAAGGCCCTGAGCCCCGGAGTCCGGCGTCGCGCGCGCAGGGGCGGGTGGCTCGATGTGCCTGTCCACCGCCTTATCCGGCCTGCGCCCCCCGGGTGGCTGGTGCCGTGAGTGCAGGTCCCCAGGTTTGCGCGGTTGTTCGCGAAGGGGAGGCTGCACATGAAGCGGGAAGTGAGGGCCGGCATTGCCGGGCTGTTGTTCGGGTCCATGCTGGTCGGCTGCGGGGTGGCGCCGGAACAAGAAGAACTGGGCGGCGTGGAGGACGCGACGACGGAGGCGCTAGCGAGCGCCGAGGCCGGGCTCGATGAACACCGTGGCCACTGGACACCCGCCGCGGTGGCGCGTTACGGCCCCGCGGTCGCGTACGGCGACGGCAAGTACTTCGCGGTCTGGACCGACGTGCGGACCGGCGGCATCTACGGCACCCGGGTGAAGCCCGACGGCACCGTGCTCGACCCCGCGGGCATCCGCATCAACATCGGCGACGAGGATGGATTGCGGCCGGCCATCGCTTTCAATGGGAAGTACTTCTTCGTCGTCTGGGAGACCCGCGATGGTGTCGACGGCGTGCGCGTGAAGCCGGATGGCACCGTGGTGGGCCCGGTGTTCCGCGCCATCCAGACGGGCGAGTCCTTCGGCCCGGTGCGAGTCGCCTGCTCTCCGAAAATCTGCCTGGTGACGTACACCATCTCCGGTGACTTCTCCGTCATCTACTTCACGCGGGTGACGAAGGATGGCGTCGTCCTCTCAACGGCCGACCGGAAGCTCAGCGCCTCCGACACCTTCGCATATGACGCGTCGTCGACCTGGAACAACAGCAAGAAGGAGTTCCTGGTCGTCTGGTCCGACGAGCACGGCGAGGGCCCGGAGAACGCGGACGTCTACGGCAACAGGGTGAAGGAGGACGGCACCATCCTGGATGGCAACGGCTTCCCCATCTCCCAGGCGGAGGGCGCCCAGTCGTCGCCCGATGTGGAGTGGACGCACAAGAACTACCAGGTGGTCTGGTCCGATGACCGGAATGGGAACCCGGACATCTACGGCACGCGCGTGAGCAAGACAGGCATGGTGAAGGACCCCGAAGGCATCCCCATCTCCACCGCCGCTGGCGCGCAGACCGTTCCGCGCATCGCTCACCACAACAACAAGTCCCTGGTCGTCTGGGACGACACCCGGTACGGCCCGCACAGCGTCTGGGGCGCGCGGTGGGACGAGGATGGGGATGTGTGGGATCCCTCGGGCTTTCCCATCTCCAGCAGCGGCCTGCCAGAGCAGTACCTGCCGGATGTCGCCTACGGGGCTGACAAGTTCTTCACCGTCTACGCCGCCCAGTCCGTCTACGACCCCTCCGAGCCGCATTACATCCTGGGCACGCGGGTGACTCACCAGGCGCAGGTGAAGGACGTGCCCGCCCTGCCGCTCACGCGCCTGCGCTGAGCCAGGGAGAGGGCCTCGCCGCGTGCGAGGCGGCGCTTCCCAGAGGCCCGGGTCGGCGCATGCACGCCGGGCCGGGCCTTGCGCGTGGGCTGATCCCCGGAGTCCGGCGTCACGCGCGCAGGGGCGGTGGCTCGATGCTCCTGTCCTCCACCTTATCCGGCCTGCGCCCCACGGGTGGCTGGTGAGGCGCTCGGGGCCCCCCACTCTTGCGCCGGAGTTCGCGAAGGGGAGGCTGCACATGAAGCGGGAAGTGAAGGCCGGCATCGCCGGGCTGCTGTTCGGGTCCATGCTGGTCGGCTGCGGGGTGGCGCCGGAGCAGGAATCGCAGAACGAAGTGGAGGAGATGACGGCGGAGGCGACATCGAGCGCCGAGGCCGGGCTCGATGAACACCGTGGCCACTGGACGCCCGCTGCGGTGGCGCGTTACGGCCCCGCGGTCGCTTACGGTGACGGCAAGTACTTCGCGGTCTGGACCGACGTGCGGACCGGCGGCATCTACGGCACGCGGGTGAAGCCGGACGGCACCGTGCTCGACCCCGCGGGCATCCGCATCAACATCGGAGACGTCGAAGGATTCCGGCCCGGCATCGCCTTCAACGGGAAGTACTTCTTCGTCGTCTGGGAGACCCGCGATGGTGTCGACGGGGTGCGGGTGAAGCCGGACGGCACCGTGGTGGGGCCGGTGTTCCGCGCCATCCAGACGGACGAGTTCTTCGGCCCGGTGCGTGTGGCCTGCTCCCCGAAAATCTGCCTGGTGACGTACACCGTCACCGGTGACGAAGAGTCGGTCATCTTCTTCACGCGGGTGACGAAGGATGGCGTCGTCCTCGATACGGATGACCGCACGCTCAGCGCCGTCCCCAACTTCGCGTACGACGCGTCGTCGACCTGGAACAACAACAAGAAGGAGTTCCTGGTCGTCTGGTCCGACGAGCACGGCGAGGGTCCGGAGAACGCGGACATCTACGGCAACAGGGTGAAGGAGGACGGCACCATCCTGGACGGTACCGGCTTCCCCATCTCCCAGGCGGAGGGCGCCCAGTCAACGCCTGACGTGGAGTGGACGCACAAGAACTACCAGGTGGTCTGGTCCGATGACCGGAATGGGAACCCGGACATCTACGGCACGCGCGTCAGCGGGCATGGCACGGTGAAGGACCCCGAAGGCATCCCCATCTCCACCGCCGCGGGCGCGCAGACCGAACCGCGTCTTGCCCACCACAACAGCAAGTCCCTGGTCGTCTGGGACGACACGCGGTACGGCCCGCACAGCGTCTGGGGTGCGCGGTGGGGCGAGGATGGGGACGTGTGGGATCCCTCGGGCTTCCCCATCTCCAGCGAGGGTCTGGCCCAGCAGTACCTGCCGGACGTCGCCTACGGGGCTGACAAGTTCTTCACCGTCTACGCCGCCCAGGCCGTCTACGACCCCTCCGAGCCGCATTACATCCTGGGCACGCGGGTGACGCACCAGGCGCAGGTGAAGGACGTGCCCGCCATTCCGCTCACGCGCCTGCGCTGAGCCAAGGAGAGGGCCTCGCCGCGTGCGAGGCAGCGTTCCCCAGAGGCCCGGGTCGGCGCATGCACGCCGGCCCGGGCCTTGCGCGTGGGCTCAGTGGTTCAGGTCGAGCTCGCGGTTCTCCAACGCCGTCAGCCGGGCGGAGTCGTACTCGCTGCGGAGGGCGGGGGTGGAGATGCGCTCCCCGAAGCGCATGGGGTCGACGGCAGGAGCGGCGGCTTGATGCGCCTGTCCACCGCCATATCCGGCCTGCGCCCCCCGGGAGGCTGGTGACGTGAGTGTAGGTCCCCAGCTTTGCACGGTTGTTCGCGAAGGGGAGGCTGCACATGAAGCGGGAAGTGAAGGCCGGCATTGCCGGGCTGTTGTTCGGGTCCATGCTGGTCGGCTGCGGGGTGGCGCCGGAACAAGGAGAACTGGGCGGAGTGGGGGACGCGACGGCGGAGTCGGAGGCAGAGGCGCCCATGCGCGCCGAGACCGGGCTCGAGGAGAGCGGGGGCTACGTCCATCCCGCCCCGTTGGCGCGCTTCTGGCCCGCGGTTGCGTACGGTGGGGGCAAGTTCCTCGCGGTCTGGACCGACGTGCGGACCGGCGGCATCTTCGGCACCCGGGTGAAGCCGGACGGCACCGTGCTCGACCCGGCGGACATTCGCATCAACATCGGAGACGTCGAAGGATTCCGGCCCGGCATCGGTTTCAACGGGACGCACTTCTTCGTCGTCTGGGAGAGCGTGGATGGTATCGACGCTGTGCGCGTGAAGCCGGACGGCACCGTGGTGGGCCCGGTCTTCAACGTCAAACAATCGGGCGAAACCGTCGGCCCGGCGCGAGTCGCCTGCTCCCCGAAAATCTGCCTGGTGACGTACACCGTCTCCGGTGACTTCTCGAACATCTTCTTCACGCGGGTGACGAAGGATGGCGTCGTCCTCGATACGGGAGACGAGTCGCTCAGTGCCTCCGGCACCTTCGCGAACGACGCGTCGCCGACCTGGAACAACAAGACGAAGGAGTTCCTCGTCGTCTGGTCCGACGAGCACGGCCAAGGCCCGGAGAACGCGGACATCTACGGCAACAGGGTGAAGGAGGACGGCACCATCCTGGACGGCAACGGCTTCCCCATCTCCCAGGCGGAGGGCGCCCAGACGACGCCTGACGTGGAGTGGACGCACAAGAACTACCAGGTGGTCTGGACCGATGAGCGGAATGGGAACGCGGACATCTTCGGCGCCCGTGTGAGCAAGACAGGCATGGTGAAGGACCCCGAAGGCATCCCCATCTCCATCGCAGAGGGCGCGCAGGCCGAGCCGCGTCTTGCCCACCACAACGACAAGTCCCTGGTCGTCTGGGACGACAGGCGTGACGGTCCGCACGCCGTGTGGGGTGCGCGGTGGGGCGAGAACGGGGACGTGTGGGACCCCTCGGGCTTCCCTATCTCCTCCGGGGACCAGCCACAGGAGTACCTGCCGGATGTCGCCTACGGGGGCGGCAAGTTCTTCGTTGTCTACTCGGGCCAGGAGACGTTCGATCCCCTCGAACCGCACTTCATCCTGGGCACGCGGGTGACGCACCAGGCGCAGGTGAAGGACGTGCCCGCCATTCCGCTCACGCGCCAGCACTGAGTCGTTGAAGGAGAGGCCGCTTCGCTGGCCGGCCACCACGCGGACTGCTGCTGAGGGTCCGCGTGCCTTGCGGTGCATCACCGCGTGCGAGGCGGTGTTCCCCAGGAGCAAGGGCCGGCGTATGCACGCCGGCCCGAGCCCTGCGCGCGGGCTCAGTTGTTCAGGCCGAGCTCGCGGTTCTCCAGCGACGTCAGCCGGGCGGAGTCGTACACGCTGCGGAGGGCGGGGTTGGAGATGCTCTCCCCGAAGAGCTGGTGGAACGGAATGGCGTCCTGCGGATCATCCGGCTTCTTCTTGAGCGCCTCCGTCACCCAGTTCTGGATCTGGTCGATGGTGAGGTTCTGCAACTGGCCCAGCCCCGGGATGCTCGAGGTGGGGAGCAAATCCTTGAGCTTGAAGATCAGCCCCGCCATACCCTCGACGGCCTCGTTGCGCTTGTTCAGCTCCTCGACGGAGAGGAGGAAGCCTCCCTCGATGGCGCCAACGAGGCTGCCCATGGACCGTGCCAGGCGCTGCGCATCCTGCGACGGCGGATTGGCGTGTGCCTCCGCCTCCAACTGCGCCTGCATGTCACCCAGCTTCGAGGTGATGAACGAGTGGAACGCCTCCTGGCCCTCGAAGGAAGGCTCGGTGAAGAGCGTCCGGGTGAAGAACTCGGACAGCTTGCCCGCGCCCGCGCTTCCAATGGAGCCCGAGGCGTCGCTCGCCGCGGCGAGAATCGCGTCCGCGTGCTGCGTGAAGAAGCGCGCCGCCGCCGCGCGGGATTCGGGGTTGTCTCCCAGGTGCCCGATGCTGTCCATGAACAGCTTGATGGACTCAGGCGTGGCGGGCTGGATGGCGCTGGCCGCGTCCAGCAGCTTTCCAAGCGCCTCCGTGCCGCCGCCGATGATGGGGTCGTTGATGTTCTTGAGGACGTGGCCCAGGGCGTCCGGGTTGTTCTTCAGGAACTCCTGGAGCTTGTCCGGCGGCAGGCCCGCCAGCGCCGTGGCGATGGCCACGGCGCGCGCCGGGTCCGCCGGGTTGCTGGCCGTCATGATTTCCAGCTCGCGCTGCGCGTAGGCGGTGATGAGCTCCGGGTTGCCCGTGCCAGCGATGATTTTCGCCAGCGTCTCGTGCGTCTCACCGCTCCAGGAGCCCGCGCCATGGGAACCGACGGCCGCCGTCAGTTCGTCGAGCGTGACGGCGCCCGACCGGTAGGCCGCGTCGAGGGCGGCGGAGAGCACCGGCAAATCCTCTTCGCTGGCCTTGTCGAGCAGCTGTCCCGCCTCGGGCCCGTATTGTTGAAAGAAGCGATCCATGAAGGCCGCTTGCTGCGCCGGGTCGGGATGGGCCTTCAGCCAGTTCGTGAGGTACGACGGGTCCTGCCGGTTGGTGGCGTCCACCTGCGCCTGCTCCGCAGACGCCTGCTGCTCGGGCGTCAGCGCCGGGGCCGCCACCGCGTTCGTGTTGAGGGCCGCCACGGTGTTTCCGAAGGCAACCTGCGCGCGCCCACGCGGAGCAGCACCCTGGAAGGCATCCGCGTTGCGCTGCGTCTGGTATTTGACTGAGGACGTCGTCGCCGTGGGCGTACGGGCCTGGGCTGGCTCCGCGTCCTTCTGGAGATTCGAGCCGAGCTTCGAGGGAGCGCGCCGGTCGATTCGGGGGGACATACACACACCTTTCTCGGGAACGACATGAATGTCGGAGGCATCGGGATTGTCGGCCATGACGCGAACATGTTGCGTCAGGCGTTGTGACATCCCGGTACCTTCACTCCGAAACTGGATGTGTCGCGTCACCCGGTGGGCTTCAGGGAATGCGCTCCCACGCGTCCTGCCAGTTCAAGCCCGTGCCCGGCGCGTAATGCAGCGCGGAGCCCTTGCACCAGCCAGAGTAGGGGAAGGGCTTGCAGCGATAGCGCAGTCCGTCGGTGCCCCGCACCACGGTGCCCGCGGCATAGCCCTCAATCCCAGACGGGTAGACAGGCTCGCCACCGCCACCGGGCGGCGGCTTCATGATGTCGACCTGGAAGGTGTAGCCCGTCTCACGCGCGTAGACGCGGTTGCCCAGCGCGTCCTGCACGGGATTCACGCGGCCCGCTGCGTCGAGCACGCCCACCTGGACGCGGCTGGACGCGCCGTTCACCCGCTGCGCGAGCGCATGAATCCACTGGGCCGCCGGCGTGGCCGTGGCCAGGGGATGCACATGGGATTCGGCGTCAGCACCCTGCGCGTCGAACACGCGCAGCGTCACCGAGCTCCCCGCGGGCAGATCTTCACGCGCCTGCACCTGGCCCAGCTCCTTCCACGACGAGGGCGGCGGCGGGGTGTTGCTGAACTTCACGTC
Source organism: Myxococcus sp. AB036A (assembly GCF_006547355.1). Classification (NCBI taxonomy): domain Bacteria; kingdom Pseudomonadati; phylum Myxococcota; class Myxococcia; order Myxococcales; family Myxococcaceae; genus Myxococcus; species Myxococcus sp. AB036A. The sequence goes on from NZ_VHLC01000082.1 coordinate 17,554, forward strand.
GGTGCAGGCGTAGAAGGCCTCCGGACTGTCCGAGCGCTGCCAGATGCCGTAGATGACATGCGCGCCCGTCTTCCCTTGAGGGAAGGGGCAGTTGAGCCGGTAGCGGTTGTTCTGGGCGGAGACGTGGGTGATGGAGCAGAAGGGATTCGCTTCCAGGTCCGACCACTTGAGCGGGAGCGCCGGGTTGTAGCCCTCGCGCGTGACGTAGAGGCGGAAGTAGCCGGTGGCGTGCACGGCGGTCGCGTGGAAGACGAACTCGAAGCGGCCCTGGGCGTCCGGAGTGATGAGCGTGGAGGGCCAGTCCGTGCGCGCGAGGTCCAGGCCCCGGTGGCTTTCATTCGCGGCGCTGCAGAGCTTTCCGTCTGGAATGATGTCGCGGTGCCTGTCGTTGGCGTTGCCCTGCCGCACGCCATTCCAGTCGTAGAGCGCCTGTGTGCCACCGGCCTGGATGAGCGCCTTGCACGCGTCGGACTTCGGCGTCTCCGGCCCTTCCTTGAAGCAGCTGTAGACGCGGCTGAGAGGTACTTCCATGGAGCCGTGCGCCAGGGCCACGCTGGCGCACAACATCGACACGACGGCGAGCGACGCGCCGAGACACCGCTGCACTGCTGAGGTCATCCCTTCCTCCTGTGGTGCGAGGAGGGAGGGCGCGGCCCCTGAAATCGGGTCAACGCCCTAGAAGGCCTTCCACGCCATCAGGAGCTTGGAGGCGACTTGCGAGGTGATGAGCGGCAACACGCCGCCACCGCCGACGATGTTGACGATTTCCGACATGGACCCGCGGCACACACCGCCCCACGCGGGCTGCCGCGCCAGACCCACGGAGGCATAGGCGGAGTAGTCCACGAAGAAGGACGTGGGCAGCACGGTGCCATTGGGCTCGCAGAGCAGGTGCTCCTCGGGCGGCGAGTCCACCACCTCCTGCACCACGAAGCCTCCGCCGGCGGTGTCCGCCGCCGTGCGCGCGCACAGCTCCGCCCACGTCATCGGCGCGCCATAGGCCGCCTGCACCCGCTCCGTGTAGGGGACGGTGCCCGCGGAGCGACCCAGGAAGACGGCTCGGCCGCCATAATCCCAGGCCCGCTTCAGCACGAAGCGCGCTGGCGTCGCGGCGACCAGGGCCACCAGGTCCTCCACGCGTTCGCCGTCGGGGCCCTGCGTCGGGCCGGGCTGGAACGTTCGCGTCCACGGCACGGACGTGCGCACCGCCTCCAACTCCTCGCCGGTGAGGCGCGCGGCTTCGGCCAGTGCGGGCTCGGCCAGGGCCTGCGACAGGCGGGCGAAGGTCAGCTTCACCTCCACCTGCGAAGCGGGGGGATTGAGGAACACCGCCTTCTTGCCGGGCACGGTGCCCAGGAAGTCCTCGACCCAGGGGGAGGGGGACTCCTCCAGGCGCCGGACGAAGAGGTGCCGGTACACCAGGTCGTACTTCTTGCCGTGGGCCACGAAGGCGTCGTCACCGGACACCTCGTCCGGATGGACCAGGTCCGCGTCCGCGCCGAACTCGCGGAAGCGCTCGCACAGCCAGCGCAGCTCCGTGATCTGGGCGTCGTTGCGGCGGCACAGCAGGGCCACCGTGTCTGGCATCCGGCCGTTGCGCTCGGCCGCGTAGCCGTCCAGCAGCGCCCGGTACAACGCCAGCGCGTTGCTGCCGTTGAGCGACAGCAGGGCGTGCAGGGACTTCTCCGGATAGCGGAAGTAGCGGCCCACCACCTCGATGAAGGTGCGGGCCGCGATGTCGGAGTACCCCTGCATGGCGGGGATGGTGGCGTTGACCTCCAACGCCCACGGCGTGCCGCCCGCGACGAAGTAGTCCACGCGCGTGGTGGCCAGCCGGGTGGACTGGCGCCAGGTGCGCTCGGCGAGCACGCGCTCGAGAGGGGAGAGGGCGCCCAGCAGGGACTCCGCGTCCGCGCCCTGGAGCTGCGCCTGCGCCATCTTCACCGTGGCGGAGGACAGGCGGGCGGACAGCTCCGCGCGGCGGCGAATCTCCGCGGCGTCCAGCACCACGGGCGTGGCGGTAATGGGGATGGGGTGGGTGGTCCCGTCCGGTCGCGTGACGGCGAGGCCCCGCTGGTAGGCGATTCGCGCCAGGTCGGGCGCGATGTGGCGAGCCTGGCTCCGGAGCGCGTCGATGAACTCTTGCACGAAGTCGTGACCTCGATGGTACGCCCGGGCGTCTTCCGGGCGGCGCGCACCCTACGCCTGGACGGGTCCACCGGTCCACGGGCCCGGTGCCTTCCTTCGAAGCAGGACACTTCCCCGGTGGCCTTGTGCCGCCTGCCGGGCCTGGGACCGGCCGCTCCGGGGCACACCCGGGCACCGGCGCTGGAAAGGGGCCCTAGTTGCTTTTGTTTCCAAGTTGCTGTTGTTCATTCGCCGGAGGTGCTGTTTCCTGGCGAATGTTGCGTGAGACAGTCTGACTTGCGCGAACGGCCTGTCTGGCTTACAACCGTAGACGCCGTTCGACCGGGAATGCCCTGACGTGAGTCGCTCCTCCTTTCACCAGCCCGTGAGTTCCGTCCGGTCGCGCCGTCTGGCGCTGCCGTTCGCGCTCGTGTGCGTGCTGGCGTACATGGGGAGCGTGATGCACTTCGCCCTGGTCCAGCACGCCACGTGCCTGGAGCATGGTGAGGTGATGCACGTGGAGGCCGGTGGCTCCCACGGCGCCGGTCACGTCGAGGCGTCCTTCGACGATGTGCGGCTCGCCTCCAAGAGCACGGAGGCGGACGCCCACGGCTCCGACGCCCACTGTGTCCACGCCTTCTTCCGGCGGGAGGCCCCGCCTCCGCAGCAGGACACGCCGTCCCTCCTGGTCGCGCCCGCTCGCTCCGAGCCCGCGCTGGCGGTGTTCCGCTTTCACGCGGAGCCCGTCGCCCGTCTGCACCTGGCTCCCAAGGCATCTCCGCCGCGCGCGTGAGGCCCGGGAGTTTGCTCGCTCAGGCGGCCTGTCGCGCCGTGTGAGGTTGCCCGTCCGATAAAGCCAGACAGACTCCGTCCGCTCCGCGCGGACTGTGAGTCATTGCGGCTTTGCGTCCACGCCGGCTGAGTTGTCTCACGGTGCCCGTGTTTCGTGCTCCGCGCACGCCCCTTCCATTCCCACGCACCCGTGGCGGCCCCTCCATGTCCTGGCGGTGTCCGTTGCTGGCGCGCGGGCGTGGCACACCCGCAGTCCAATCCCGTGGAGTAGCACCATGACGAAGAAGCTCCTTGCCGCGTTCCTGCTGTCCACCGCGCTCGTCTCCGCCGGCTGCGGCGACGATCATCCCGAAGAAGAGGGCGTCGACGCCGAGGCGTGCGAGCACCTCCAGGAGGGACCCGCCACCGCCGTCAGCGCCAACATGGGGGGCAACAACCCGCCCCCCGAGATTCGCGCTGACCACCGCCGCTACGACATCACCCTGATGACCGGCTCGGATGGGAATCAGGGCATGGTGGCCTTCGCCGCGAGCGAGGCCGCCGACTACGTCATCTACACCAACGCGGACGTGCCCCTTTCCATCACCACCGCCAGCGGTGAGGCGGTGGAAATCGAGGAGAGCACCAGCAGCTCCCAGGGCTGCACCGACATCAAGGGCCGCCACGTCGTGCCTCTCACGGTGGGCACGCACTACCTGACCTTCGGCCCCACGTCCGTGGCGACCGTCGGCGTGCTCATCGAAGAGTCGCACGGCGACCACGGCCACGAGCACTGACGCTGTTCCCGGGCCCCTGGCCCGTTCACCCGGGGGCCGGTGCTCCAGTGCCGGCCCCTCGTTCCCCGAAGAGAGAAGACCATGGGTTCCTTCCAGCAGTTCCTGACGGACAAGAACATCCCCTCCGAGAAGCTCCTCCGCCTGTCGCGCCAGCTCGAGTCCTACGGCTCCGAGGGCCGCATCCTCTTGAAGAAGCGGAGCGCCCGTCGCCGTGACAAGGACGCGCAGGGCAAGAGCTACGAGTCGCTGTCCATCGGCAAGCCGAAGAGCGGCCGGGGCGTCAGCGCCCAGCAGCTCCAGGCCGCGCTGGGAGACCTGCCACTGACGGCCAGCGTGCGCGGGAAGCTGGTGCGCGCCGTCAACGCGGTGCTGGGCAAGCAGGGCGGAAGCCCGGTGGACGCGCCCGCGCTCTTCGGCGCCAGCCCCGTGCGCCGCGGCGCCACGGCGAAGAAGTCCGCGAGCTGAGAGGAGCGCGCGCCCATGTCCGGCCATGCCATGTCCACCGTGATTCCCTGTGAGCTTCGACGCGATGGAGACCGGCTGTTCGACGTCTCCATGTGGTGCCTCGGGCGGGATGTCCTCTGCCCGGAGGGGAATCTCCTCGTTCGACGAGGACTCGTGCGCCACGCGCGCCCCGAAGGCGCGGAGGGACAGAGCCCGTACACGGTGGGCCTTCCGGATGGTGGGCGCCTGACGCTGTGGGGCTTCGGCGCGCTGTGTGAGTGCGGCGAAGCCATCTTCGTCCCTCGGGCGGGCTTCGCGCCCGTCCTGCTGGAGGGGGGGCCGGGCCAACTACCGTTTCGCGCGGAGGAGCTGGGCCCGGCGCGTTTGCCGACCACGGGGCACGAGCGGCGGGCGCTGCGCGCGGGGCTCGCCTCGCTGGCGGGGTGGCTGGCCGAGCACGAGGACTGGATTTCCTCCGAGATGGGGCCGTCCTGGCGCCGTGAGTGCTTCGGGGCACGCCGCAAAGCGGCTCCCGTCGCGGCGGACGGGCTGGCCTCGGCGTGGCGGCGCTTCGCCTCCCGCCTTCGTTCCCTGGATTCTGGATTCAACGTCTGCACCGCCCCGATCGCCGGGGCCTGAGGAGGCCATCATGTTGGCGCGACTGCTCCGAGCCGATGAACCTTCCGTCCATGCCCGCGCGCCGTGGGAGGATGTCGCGGATGACGCGCTCCCCACGCCGCTCCTGCGCGAGGGCCTGGGTCACGCACACCTGGATGTCAGCACCGCCAGGCCCCAGGCCCAGGCCTGGTTCGACCAGGGTCTGCGGCTGTTGCACCTGGGGTGGGGCGGTGAGGCCCGCCGCGCCTTCGCGCAGGCCACGCGCGAGGATTCGTCACTGGCCATGGCCTGGTGGGGGCTCGCCCTCACGCGAGGCCCCGGTGCCCGCTTCGCCACCGCCCGCGCGGAGGCCATGGGCCGCGCGCTGGCTCTGAGCGAGGGCACCTCGGACCGCGAGCAGCGCTACATCGTCGCGGGCAGTCTGCTGGCGGAGAAGGGGCCGGCCAATGGGCGCCACGCCTTCGTGCGTGACATGGAGTGCCTCATCGACCGCTATCCCGAGGACGGCGACGCGCGGCTGCTGCTCGCGGGTTTCCTCCTGGACGGCTACGAGCCGGATGGCCGGCCCGGGCAGGGGCAGCCGTATGCGCAGGCCCTGCTGCGCGAGCTGCTGCGCTCACACCCGGACCACGCGGGCGTCCACCATGCATGGGTGCAGGCCATGCTGAACAGCGGCCGGCCCGAGGCTGCCCGTGACAGTGCTCGCCGCCTGGTGACGCTGGCGCCTCGTGCCAGCCCCGCGCTGCTCTCCGCGGGGCGCCTGCTTCAGCGGGTCGGGCTGGTGGCGGAGGCCCAGCGCGTGCTGGAGGCCACGGTGGCCGCGGATGATGCGTACCTGGCCGAGGAAGGACTGCACACCGCCGACGCGCCGAGTGCCGAGCCGGCCATGCGGCTGCTCAGCCAGGGCTGCGCCGAAGCGGGCCAGTACGGCGAGTCCCAGGCGTGGGCCCGTCGTCTGCGGCAGCGGGTGGAAGGGGCTGGAGGCGACGACCAGGCGCTGCTGTTCGCCGCCGCCACGATGGTGTCGGCGCACCTGCGCTTCGGCTTCTGGCGTGCGGCGGCGGACGTGCCCATGGAGCTGTCGGATACGGCCAGCCCGGCGGAGCGGGCGCTGCGGGACGGGATTCGCCAGTACACGAGAGGACTCAGCCTGCTCGAGGCCGCGCGGCTGGGCGACGTGGAGCGGGTATGCAACTCACTGGATGCGCAGCATGCGCTCCTGGCGGAGGCTCGCCGCTCGGAGGACCTGGCCCTGTGTCCACGAGATGTGGCGCGGGTGGTGGAGGTGGCCGCTCATGAGCTGCGTGGCGCGCTGGAGGCTCGCAGGGGCGAGGTGGGCCGCGCCGAGGCCACGCTGACGCGTGCGTGGAGGCTGGAGCGGCGGCTTCGGGCCGCAGGGCCCGCGGCCTTCTCCCGGCCCGCGCGCGAGGCACTGGTCCGGCTGCGTCTGCGCACGGAGCGCGAGGACAAGGCGGTGGCGCTGGCGAAGACGCTGGTGGCGGAGCGGCCTGGGTGCGGGCACTTGCGACTGCTGTCCGCGGAATCCCAGGTGGCGCTCGGCGCTTGGAGCAGCGCGGTGGAGGACTTCGCCGCGTTCCTCGACTGCTGGCGTGACGCGGACCCGCATCAGCCGGAGCTTCGCCGCGCTCGGGCCTTCATCGCCGGGCGGGGGCGTCTGCTGCGGCTCGTGCGCCCGCCGGAGCTCCTCGCCCTGCGGGAGACCGGAGCCCCGGCGCTCGCCGCACATGGGACGGTGTCCTGCTGAGCGGTGCCCGAATGGCACGGGGGCTGCCGCCTGTTTGCGGTCCATCAGGCGCCCCATCGAGCGTGCGCACCGTCCACGGGGCTCATTGCCCGCGCGCCGTGGGTTGACTGTCACCTGCTGGAAGTCCTCGCCGTGCGGACGTCCACCAGTCGCGCTGACGGCTCCCGCCGCTTGACGGGCCCTCACCGTTCGCGCGAGGAGGGGGCATGCCCACCTTCCGCCTCAAGCAGGACCAGGCCGCGTTGCTCGTCGTGGACATCCAGGAGCGACTGTGCGCCGCCATGGACCGGGACGCGCTGGACCGGATGCTCAGCCGCACCGCCGCCGCCATCGAGGGCGCTCGAGCGCTGGGGCTCCCCATCCTCCTCACTGAGCAGTACCCCCAGGGCCTGGGGCCCACGCATTCGCTGCTGCGGATGCGGGTGCTGAAGGACGTCAAGGCGGTGGAGAAGCTGGAGTTCAGCGCCGCCGTGCCAGACGTGCTGGCCGCGCTCGGCGGGCGCACGCAGGTGCTGGTGGCGGGCATGGAGACGCACATCTGCGTCTTCCAGACGGTGCGCGACCTGGCCGAACGCGGCCTGTCCCCGTTCCTGCTCACGGACGCCGTGCTGTCCCGCGCGCAGGAGGACCGGCAGGTGGGCCTCCAGATGTGCCGTGACGCGGGCGCGCACGTCGTCACGGTGGAGGCCGCGCTGTTCGACCTGCTCGGGCGCGCCGGCACGCCCGAGTTCAAGCAGGTCTCCGCGGCGGTCCGCTGACCCTCAGCGCGCCTTCTGTACCGCGTGGACGAGCATCCGGAGGACGGTCGCCACGGCCACCATGGCCGCGGCGAACACCGTCTGCGAGCCGCCCACGGGGAAGTCGTAGAAGAACGCGAAGAGATAGCCGCCCACGCCCGCGATGGCGCCGAAGAGCGTGGCGATGAAGAAGGTCCACGGCAGCCTCAGCTCCAACATCAGCGCGGCGATGGCGGACAGCGTGGAGAAGGCGAACACCGGTAGCGCGCCCAGGGCCCGGGCGCACACGCCCACCATGACGCCGATGCTGACCATCAGCACGCCGTCCAGCAGGCGCACCGGGAGCCCCTGCACCAGCGCTCCCGTCCGGTCGAAGCTGGCGAAGGTGATGCCCCGGTACCACCACAGGTGGATGAACATGACGCCCCCACCAGCGATGGCCACCGTGTAGAGCTGCTCGGGCGTCACCAGCACCGCCGTGCCGAAGAGGATGCCCTGGATGTCGTGCGCCTCTTGCGCGATGCGGTCTCCCACGAGCACCGCGGCGCCGCCCGCCAGCGCATACGCCAGGCCCAGCAGGCTCTCCCGCGTGAGGCGCAGCTTCGCCGGCTCCGTCATCAGCAACATGGTGGCCAACAGCGCCAGGGTGGTGGCGCCCAGCACGGGCTCCACATGCGTGCCCAGGTGGATGGCCGCGTAGAAGGCCAGCGCCACGCCCAGGCCCGCGGATTGGGCCACCGCGGCGCTGACGAACACCATGCGCCGCAGCACCACGTACACGCTCAGGAAGCCCAGCACGCCGCCCGCGATGAGCGCGCACAGCAGCGGGTCCCTGAACAAATCGAACGCCAGGTGGAACTGCTCCCACTTGGATGGTTCAGCGAGCGTCGTTTCCACGGTGAGGTCCCAGGGGCGCGCGTTGGCAGTACTCGTCGCCGTACTGGCGGCGGAAGGCGGGGTGACAGAAGACGGTGCGGGCATCGCCCACGACGAAGGCGGACGTCTCGCGGTCCACGAAGACGAGCACGTCCGCGTGCTCGGCGGCGACCTCCAGGTCGTGGCACACCACCACCACGCCCAGGCCCCGCTCACGCGACAGGGTGCACAGTCGCTGCATCGTTTCGTGCTCCGCGACGGCGTCCATGGCGGCGGTGGGCTCGTCCAGGAGCACCAGGTCCGCCTCGGTGGCCACCAGTCGTGCCAGCAGCGTGCGCTGCTTCTGGCCCTCGGACAGCTCTCGGTAGGGCCGCGAGGCGAAGTCCTTCGCGCCGGCCGTCTCCAGCGCGCTCTGCACGGCCTGCCGGTCCGCCTTCCGGGCGAAGGGCCACAGGAAGCTCCAGCCGCGCAGGCGTCCCCACGCCGTCAGCTCGCCCGCGCGCAGTGGCAGCAGCGAGTCGATGGCGGACGTCTGCGGCACATACGCACTGCGCACCTGCGCGGAGGCGCGAGAGATGGTGCCCGACACCGGCGGCTGCATGCCCAGCAGCGTCCGGAACCAGGTGCTCTTGCCGGAGCCGTTGCGGCCCACCACCGCCACGAACTGGCCGCGGCGAATGGTCAGGTCGATGGGCGGCAGGATGGCCTTGCCGTCGTAACCGATGACGAGCTTCTCGCAGGTGAGCAACGCGTCACCCGGCGCGAAGGTGGCGGGCACCGCGTGCGCGCCGTCCGTGGGCTCAACGGTCTTCACGTCGGACCTCCGCCTGTGGCTCCAAGGTGGCCAGTGCTTCCACCATCGCGTTCCGGATGGCGGCGTTCTCAGGTGCGTTCAGGTCCACCACGCCGTCAGGGCCTGGCGTGGTGGCCGCCCAGTCCAGCGAGTCGAACAGCGTGGGCGCCAGCGTCAGGCGCAGGGCGAGCTTCACGCGCGGCTTGTTCTCGCGGTCCGTGGGGATGTCCACCGTGCCGCGCAGCATCATCAGCGGCGTGGCCTCCTCCGCCGACGCCAACGCGAGCCGGAAGCGGCGCTCATCGTTGAAGCGCGGCGTGGCGCGGCTGTCGCGTACCACGCCTTCCAGGTTTACCGACGACACGTCCCACTGGTAGCGGCTGACGTGGGTGCGGCCCAGCTCGCAGGACGGCTCACAGCCGGGCGACAGCGTCTGGTCCGCCAGCAGGTCCAGGTCCGCGTCCACGTGCAGGCTGGCCACCGTGGCCTCCGCGCCGCCACCACCGCCATCCAGCTCCGCCTGGATGTCCTCGTAATCCACCAGCGAGCCATCGTCGTGGTGGCAGTGGCCGTTGTGGCAGTTGGTGTAGCCCGGCGGCGGGTTGGCCGGGTCGAAGGTGATGGGGCCGCGGGTGCCGCCGCCGCCCACCAGGTCGATGTGGTCCACGCCCAGCGCGGCGCCGTCCAGGCGAAGCTCGAAGTCGGAGGCGAGCCGCTGGAAGCCGTTGCCCACGTCGCGCCCGGCCACCGGCGCGTAGTCCGCGCGGACGGCGGGCTCCAGCACCGCGAAGCTCTCACCGGGCTCCAGCGCGCAGCCGGACATGAAGAGCAGGGGAAGGAGGAGACGGGTCCGCATGGCTCAGGTCCCCTTGCCGGCGAGCCCCTTCTCCAGGCGCTCGACCATTTCGTTGATGTGCTGGAGGTACGTCTCCTTCGCCTTGAAGTCCGTGCCGCCGTGCAGGGTGACGAGCGGCGCGGGAATCTTCGAGGCCACCAGCCGCGCGGTGGTGTCCGGGTAGTAGCTCTCCATCAGCACCATTCGCGCCTTTCGCTGACGGCCCTGGGCCAGGACGCTCGCGACGTGCGACGGGTTGGGCGGGATGCCGGGCTTGGGCTCCAGGTAGGCGATGGTGTCGAAGCCCAGCCAGTCCGCCAGGTACGCCATCGTCCGGTGGTAGGCGATGACGGGCTGGCCACGCAGCGCCGCCAGCCGCTTCTCCCAGTCCGCGCGCGACTTCTCCAACTCGGTGGTGAAGGTGGCGAGGTTGTCGCGGTAGGCCTGCGCGTTCTTCGGATCCAACTGCGCCAGCCGGTCGGTGATGGCACGCGCCACGGACAACGCCTGGCGCGGGTCATAGAGGAAGTGCGGGTTGCCGCCCGGGTGGACGTCGCCCTGGCCCCGGTCCACCTGCGCCGTGGGGACCTCCAGCAGCTTCACGAACTGCGAGGCCACCAGGTAGCCCGGGTTGCCTACGAGAATTTTCGGGTTGCGCGCGCCCACCTGGAGCGTGGGCAGCCAGCCGACCTCCAGGTCCAGGCCCACCGCGATGAGCAGGTCCGCGCGGTTGAGCGCCAGGGCGAGGTTCGGCTTGGCATCCACGAAGTGCGGGTCCTGGCTGGACAGCGCCAGGGCCTGCACTTTGACGTGGTCGCCGCCGACGGCCTTCGTCAACGCGGCCAGGTCCGGCAGGGTGGTGACGACGTTGAGGTCCGCGCGAGCGGGGGAAGCGACGAAGAGGGTGAAGGCGGCGCACACGGCCGCGAACAGACGGGAGAGACGCATGGTCATGGCTCCTTCGAAAGGGTTTAGAACGCGTGGGCGCCGTGGGCGCCGGTCACCAACTCGAGCGCGAGCATCAGGGAGTAGCCGGGCTCATCCCGCCACCCGGCATGGTCCCTGGCGCCCTGGACGCGCAGCCGGGAGAACTCGGTGGGCCAGAAGGTGACGTTGGCGGACACGCGGTTGCGTGACTCCGTCCAGTCCGGGTCCAACGGGTCGATGACGCGCGCTCCGTCTTCGCCTCGCGCCGCAGTTCCCAGCTCGTAGCGCAGCGCGGTGGCCCACCGGGGCGAGAAACGCCACGCGGCCTGCGCGTAGGTGTTGAAGTCCGTCAGCACGTCCCCGGGCACCTGGCGGCGGCGGTAAAAGGCCTCCGCCTGGAGCGTGATGAGCGTGGTGTTGTGGGCCTGGGTGATGGGCCGGTAGCGCAGGTACAGGTCCGTGCCGAACACGTCCGTGCGGTTGCGGTAGCCGGTGGGGTTGGGACCGGTGGCGGTGGACAGGCCCCACATGAGGGACAGGTCATCCGACAGCGGGAAGAACTGCTTCACCGCGCCGGTGAGCTGCAAGTCGAACGGAGACTGCACCCGTTCGCTGGTGGAGCCCAGGAAGCTGCGTGCGGTGGCCTCGCCGGTGGCGTCGGTGGTGCTGCCAATCACCTCTACGTACCAGGGCAGGGGCGCCAGCCAGGACACCTCGGCGCCCAGTCCGCGGTTGCTTTCGCCTCCGAAGATGCGGCCCACGGCGAAGGGCTGGTCCACGAAGTCCCACGAATGCGGGTGCGTGGGGTTGATGCGGCCGAAGCGCGTGAGGAACTGACCGGCGCGCACCTGGAGGTTGTAGGGCAGCGCCAGCGTGGTGCCGTAGGCCTCTTCGATTTCCACGCCGAACTGGCTGAAGACGATGTTGGCGTCGAACCGGAAGTAGGGGTCCACCACCGAGCCGATGGACAGCTCCAACTGCTGCAGGTTGAAGCCGTTGCGCGTGGGGTCGTGCGCGCCGCTCTGCAGGGGCTCCTTGTCCGTGAAGGCCGCGGCGGCCACATCCAGGATGAAGCTCAGGTCCAGGAAGTTCGCGCCCGTGTTGGGATTGTTCACCCCGGGGATGGAGAGCGCGGAGCCACCGCCAGGCATGGAGGCCGGCGGCGCCGCGGTGCCGGTGGGCGCGTTCTGCTGCGCGGACGCGGCATCGCTGCCAAGCGCCTTTTCAATCTCCTGCAACTCCTCAGGCGTGAGCGCGGGCGCAGCGTTTTCCCCCGGCTCCTGCATGGGGGCGTCCGCCGGAGGCGCGGAGGCGTCCTGGGCGCGGGCGCCGCTGGCGAACAGCAAGGGCGTGAGTGAAACGACCATGAGAGCGCCGTGAGCACGGCGCGAACGGGTTGCCACCTGGAATGCTCCTCGAACGGGGCGGCCGCGTAGCGGTCACGCCCACCAAAGACCTGAAAGACCTCGGACGACGCACGTCACGCGTGCGCGGGAGGCGAGGCCTTGGGAGCGGTATCGAGGATGGAGAGGGGGGCCTGGACGCGAGGCGGCGCGGTGGCCGGACGGCTCACGGCGAGCAGCGTCAGCACCAGTGTCGTGCGGTAGGGCGTCAGAAGCTCCGGGCGGGAGCCGGACGTCACCAGCGGACATTCCTCATGGGGGAGGGCGGCCGAGTCCATGACGGCTTCGGGCAGGGCGTACAGCTGTGGACTCTGCTCGATGGCGAGCCGGGACAGCCGCGCGCCCGTGCCGAGCGCCGTCTCTTCGAACGTCTGATGCTGCGGACAGAACCGATGCGCGTGCTCGTCCCTCGCGTGCATCAGCGCGCCCAGCGGCTGACACAGCCACAGCGCGACGAGCAGCGTCGCGGTGCAGCGGGCGAAGGTGTGGGCTCGCTGATTCATCGGAAGGGACGGTTGCCCGGGTGCTCTAATGACGCGGCACGGCGGGTGTCAAGGGACGCTATCACGCTCTGTTTCGTCCGGGTGGGGATGTGTCGGCCCCGGCCGAACGTTGGGGAACTTCAGGGATGAACGGACAGCTGGACAGAGGATTCATTCCAGTGGCGACGCTGGACGTACTCGACGCGCGGGGCCGCGCGGTGGTGCAGGTGGACGGTGTCGCGGTGGCCCTCTTCCGCGTGAATGGGGAGCTCCATGCGGTGGCGGACGCATGCCCCCACCGGGCCGGGCCCCTGTCCGAGGGGGACCTGGTGGGATACGTGGTGCACTGTCCGTTGCACACCTGGCCGTTCGACATCCGGACGGGGCAGTGCCCTCGGCATCCAGGGGTGCAGGTCCGCACCTATGCGGTGCGTGTGCAGGGACAGCACATCCTCGTGTCCGCATCAGGTAGGGTCCACGCCCCCTGAGTGCCGGCCCCTTCCAGGAGCGATTCCACTGTGACTTCGTCCCGAGCCCGCCGCAAAGCCCCCGCCGCTGCCGCCCCCGCCGCTGTCCCCGATACCTCGGCCATGGCGCGTGCCGTGGCGGACTTCCTGCGCGCCGCCGGTCTGAACCTCCAGGACGTCCACCTGGCGGACACTCCCACGCGCGTGGCCGAGGCCTGGACGGCCGAGTTCCTCGATGGCTACAGCCGCACCCCGGAGCAGGCGCTGGGGGAGACGTTCCCCGCGCCGCCGGGCTCCTCGGGCGAGCTGGTGGTGGTGACGGACCTGCGCTTCCACTCCATGTGTCCGCACCACCTGCTGCCGCTCACCGGGCGGGCCCACGTGGCCTACGTGCCGGGCAAGCGGGTGGTGGGATTTGGCCGGCTGTCATCGCTGGTGGACTGCTTCGCGCACCGGCTCATCCTCCAGGAAGACATGGCGCGGGAAGTGGCGCGTTCCCTGGCGCAGGTGCTGGGCAGTCCCGCCACCGCATGCATCATCGAAGCGGAGCAGGCGTGCCTGCGCCTGCGCGGGGACAAGCAGCGCGACGCCGTCACTCACGCGGAGGCCTATGAAGGCACCCTGCGGCGCGACGGCCCCCTGCGCCGTGAGCTATGGGCCCGGTTGGGGGCCCGGCGATGAGTGCGCCCCTGCCGCGCGTGGAGCCCGAGCGCGTGGCCCGCGTGCGCGAGGCGCTGGCCGCCGTTCTGGCTCCGGAGCAGCTGCGCGTGGATGACGCCGCGCTGGCCGCCTACGCCCGTGACGAGTCCGATAGTGGTGTCCATGCGCCCGACCTCGTCGTCTTCCCCGCGGACACGCGGCAGGTGTCGCAGGTCTTCAAGGCGTGCGCGGTGCACGGCGTGCCCTTCACCCCCTGTGGCGCGCGCAGCGGCAAGAGCGGCGGCTCGCTGCCCTTGCATGGCGGGGTAGCGGTGAGCCTGGAGCGGATGAACCGCATCCTCTCCATCTCCCCCGAGGACCTCACCGCGGTGGTGCAGCCCGGCGTCATCACCGGCGACCTGATGAAGGCCGTGGAAGCAGTAGGGCTCTTCTATCCACCGGACCCGAACTCCTGGGAGGTGTGCACGCTGGGCGGCAACGTGGCGGAGAACGCCGGCGGGCCTCGGGCACTCAAATACGGTGTCACGCGCGACTACGTCATCGGACTGGAGTGGGTGCTCCCGGACGGCGAGGTGGTGCGGGTGGGCCGGCGCACCATCAAGGGCGTGGCGGGTTATGACCTGGTGGGCCTCTTCGTCGGCTCGGAGGGCACGCTGGGCGTCGCCACCGAAATCACCGTCCAGCTCATCCCGCTGCCGCGCGAGGTGCTGACGGCCCTGGTGGTGTTTCCGTCCGTGTTACACGCCGCGCGCGCGGTGTCCGCCGTGCTGGCCGCGGGCATCCTCCCGCGTTGCCTGGAACTCATCGATGACGTGGCCCTGCGGGCGGTGAACGGCCGCGGCTTCCAGTTCCCTCCGGGCGCGGGCTCCGCTGTCATCGTGGAGGTGGACGGCAACGGCCGCGAGGGCTTGCTCGCTGAGTTGTCGCAGTTGGGTGACATCTGTGCCAGCCAGGGCGCCACGGAGACGCTGGTGGCTCAGGATGCTTCCCAGCGCGAGAAGCTCTGGGCCGCGCGCAGGGCGATTTCCCCGGCCCTCCGGGCCCTCAAGCCTCACAAGATTTCCGAGGACATCGTCGTGCCCCGCTCGAAGATTCCGGAGGTCATCGAGCGCTTGAAGGCGATGGGCGCGGAGCTGGGGCTCACCGTGGCCACGTATGGCCATGCGGGCGACGGGAACCTGCACGCCAACATCCTCTACGAGGGCGCCCACCAACGGCCGCTGGTGGAGGAGGCCCTGCGGCGCATGCTGGTGATGACCGTGGAACTGGGCGGAACCATCACAGGCGAGCACGGTGTGGGGCACGCGAAGCGGGAATATCTTTCGCTGGAGCAGTCCCCCGCGCTCATCGACCTGCAGCGCAGGCTCAAGGCCTTCTTCGATCCATCAGGGTTGCTCAACCCTTCGAAAATCTTCCCCGCGCTCATGCGTTCTTGATTCGTGGCCGACGCGGCTCGTTTTTGTCCCGGCGTCGAGCGGCTTACCGTCCAAAGCGTGGGAAGGGCTGGGAATGTCGCGCGAAATGCCTAATCGGACCTGGAATGAGAAACCCTTTCGCTCGTTGCGCGTCTTAGTTCCAGGTGGACGCGAGGCGGCGGGGGGAGAGCGCGTCCGGCATCGAACGGAGGACGGGAAATCATGGCCAATTCGACGAAGTACGCAGCCGAAGGCCTGTCGCACTACCTTCGGAACCTGGGCGGGCACCAGCAGCTGACGCGTGAGCAGGAGTACGAGCTTGCGCGCCGCGCCCGCAAGGGTGACGAGTCCGCGCGGCAGACGCTTGCCAGCTCCAATCTGGCCTTCGTTGTCGCCGTGGCGAAGAAGTTCGCCAATCGCGGCGCGCGACTGGATGACCTCATCCAGGAGGGCAACGTCGGTCTCATGAAGGCGATCGAGCACTTCGATCCCAAGAAGAACGTGCGCTTCGCCACCTATGCGGTGTGGTGGATTCGCGCCTACATCACCCGGTACCTGAAGGACAACCGCAGCCAGGTGCGCGGCGGTGAGGCCGAGCGCGGCAGCATGGTGGACTTCTCGCTGGACGCCACCATCGACGAGGACGGCGAGACGACCTTCCTCGACCGGCTGGAGGACAACAGCCCTTCGCCTCAGCAGGTGTTCCTGGCGCACGAGCAGGACACGGAGATTCAGGAGGCGCTCGCCAAGGTGCGCAAGCGCATTGGTGACCTGGGCTGGGACATCCTCACGGAGCGGCTGACGCAGGACAAGCCGCTGACGCTGGAGGAGCTGGGCCAGCGGTGGGGCGTGTCGCGCGAGCGCGTGCGTCAGGTGGAGCTGAAGACGAAGAACTTCCTGGAGCGCTACCTGCAGGCGTTCAACGAGAACGAGGAGCACCTGGGCGAGCAGGCCGCCGACGCGGCGTGAGCGGCCATCCAGGGCCCTTCCCACCTGGGAAGGCGCGTCATCGGGGCGGGACGGACCGGGTCATTCCGGGCCGCTCCCGCCTCTTGTCGTTTGGCGGATGTTTGACCGCCGATGGTTTGCTACCGGGCAAAAGTGCGTGCTAAGCCCGGCGCTTATGCGCTTGATTTCATTTGCTTTGAGCCTCCTCCTGAGCCTGCCTGCCTGGGGGGCTGAGGCCTCCCTGTTGTCCGAGCTTGACGCGCTGTACGCGAAGCGCGGCGAGTCCGGTGGGGAGAAGGCCTACGAGGGGGCCTTGAAGACGGCGCTGGACGCCGCGCCGGAGGACTACGAGCTGGTCTGGCGCAAGGCGCGCATCCTTCAGTGGCAGGCGGACGGGGCGGCCAACGAGAAGCTCAAGAAGGTGCTGGGCCGCCAGACGTGGGACTGGGGTGAGAAGGCGGTGAAGCTCAACCCCGCCCGGGTGGAGGGCCACTACTACGCGGCCACCGGCATCGGCGCCTACTCCCAGGCCGTGGGCATCATGAAGGCGCTGGGCGAGGGGCTCGAGGGCAAGTTCAACGAGCGGCTCGACAAGGCTATCCAGATTGACGCGGGCTACGACCGGGGCGCGCCGCTGCTGGCCAAGGGCCGCTACTACTACGAGCTGCCCTGGCCCAAGCGCGACCTGGCGAAGTCCGCCAGCCTCTACGAAAAGTCCATCGCGAAGCACCCGCAGATGCTGCGCGCCTACTACTTCCTGGCGGAGACGCTCCTCAAGGACGGCAAGGCCGCGAAGGCGCGCGAGGCCATTCAAAAGGTGAAGCAAGGCAGCATCGCGTACGACCCCGCGGAAGGGCGGCGCGTGCAGGAGTGGTCCAAGAAAGTCGAAGCCGATATCGAGAAGGAGCTCAGATGAGGGCAGAGAATCAGGTAGCGGCTTCCGCTACCGCGGGGGGGGATGCGACGCTGGTCCAACTGCTCATTCAGCGCGCGAAGAACGCGTCGACGGTGGGCGCAAGCCACAAGAAGGACGGCCGCTGGCAGGACGTCACCTTCGCCCAGTTCCTGGACGAGGTGAAAGCGCTCTCCGCGGGCCTGGTTGCCCAGGGGGTGAAGCCTGGGGACCGGGTGGCGATTTTCGCGAACACCAGTCTGCAGTGGCTCATCTGCGATGTGGCCATCAGCGCCGCGCAGGCCATCACCGTCCCCATCTATGCGTCCAACACGCCGGATGAGTGCCGGTACATCCTCAACCACTCCGAGACGACGCTCGTCTTCGTGGACAACGACGAGAAGGACGCCCGGCAGGCGGGCCGGCTCACGCGCCTGCGCCAGAAGCTGGCGGAGTGTCCGTCGCTCCGCCGCATCGTCGCCTTCGAGGGCCCCGTCGCCGGTGGCACCGAGCTGTCACTCGCCGACGTCGTCGCCCAGGGCCGCACCGAGCACGCCGCCCGTCCGGACGACTTCGAGGCGCGGGTGGCGGGCGTGTCCATGGAGGACACCGCCTCCATCATCTACACGTCCGGTACGACGGGGGACCCCAAGGGCGTCATCCTCACGCACCGCAACTGGGCCTTCGAGGCGAAGGCCGCCCAGTCGGTGGGGATGATGGTGCCCTCTGACTCGGTGATGCTGTTCCTGCCGCTGGCGCACGTCTTCGCGCAGGTGGTGAAGGCTGCCTGGCTGAGCATGGGATACCGGCTCGTCGTCGCGGAGTCGGTGGACAAGCTGCTCGCCAACCTGGTGGAGACGCGTCCCTCGGTGCTGCCGTCGGTGCCGCGCGTCTTCGAGAAGGTCTACAACAACGTGGTGGCCAACGGCTCGGCGGCCCCGGGGCTCAAGGGCCGGCTCTTCCGCTGGGCCTTCAAGCTGTTCGACGAGTACGTCGAGGCACGCAGCCAGGGGCGCGAGTACGCCACCCTGGGCTTCGCGTTGGCGAAGAAGCTGGTGTTCTCCAAGGTGCACGCGGCCATCAGCGAGAAGCTGGGCGGCAACATGCGCGTGTTCATCTCCGGCGGCGCGCCCCTGTCTCCGAAGATTGGCTACTTCTTCGACCTGCTGGGCCTCAAGGTGCTGGAGGGCTACGGCCTGACGGAGACGTGCGCCGGCACCACCGTCAATCGCGAGCACAACATCAAGATTGGCAGCGTGGGCGCGCCCGTGCCGGGCATGGAGGTGATGATTGCCTCCGACGGCGAAATCCTCATCCGCGGCCCGGCCGTCATGAAGGGGTACTACAAGAACCCCGAGGCCACTGCAGAGGCCATCGACGCGGAGAACTGGTTCCACACCGGTGACATCGGCGAGCTGGACGCGGACAACTACCTGCGCATCACCGACCGCAAGAAGGACCTCATCGTCACCGCGGGCGGGAAGAACGTGGCGCCGCAGAACCTGGAGAATGCCCTCAAGACGCACGCCATCATCAGTCAGGCCATGGTGTACGGCGACAAGCGGCCGTACCTGGTGGTGCTCATCACCGTGTCGGAGGAGGGCGCGCGCAAGCTCCTCCTGGACCAGGGCGCCCCCGTGGGCAGCTACGCGGACAATGCCCGTCGTCCGGAGGTCCATGCGGCGGTGAAGGCCGCGGTGGATCAGGTCAACACGCAGCAGCCGCCCTACGCCACGCTCAAGCGCTTCACCGTGCTGGAGAACGACTTCAGCCAGGAGACGGAGGAGCTGACGCCCAAGCTCAGCGTGAAGCGGAAGGTCTGCACCCAGAAGTACAAGGCGCAGCTCGACCGGATGTACGAAGGCACCACTGTGGTCGACTGAGGCCCGCGCCACGCACAGGGCAAAAGCGAACGCCCGGCCCACCCCGTGTTCCAGGGGGCGGCTCGGGCGTTGCGCGTTTCAGGGCACTGCTCACGTCCTGCCGGGAGGCACGGCCACCCGGCGGCGGCTCAGACGTGGCCGCTGGGCGTCTGGCTCTTGGTGACGTCGTTCTGCACGCCGGTGCTGCTGGAGAGCGTCCCGGAGCCCTTCTTGTCCCCAGGGGCCGCCGCGTCCTCGCCCTCACCGCCAAAGCCGCGCTTGAAGTTGCGGATCGCACTTCCCAGCGAAGAGCCCAGCTGTGGCAGGCGCGACGCTCCGAACAGGAGCAGCAGCACCCCCATGATCAGCAGGATTTCCATTCCCTTCAAACCCATCACTCGGCTCCTTCGCGAAGACGCAAAGGAGCATACCGATGGGCGCCGCCGACCGCCAGCAAGACCAGCGGGCGATTCAAGCCTGCATGGTTGCTGGAGAACCGAGCGCCGCGGCGGGGGCCTGGGTCAGGGTGAGGAAGAGGGTGCTGCCACCCCGGTCCGACTCGACGCCCACGCTGCCCCCGTGGGCCTCCACCTCCTGCCGGGCCAGGTAGACGCGCAACGGGTCCTCTAGCCGCTTCTCCCGGAAGGCGCGCTCCTCCCGCTGGAAGACGGCGGCGGCGTCCTCATCCGACAGGGGCGCCCCGTCCCGGCGGACCTCCACGCGCACCTGGGGTGCGAAGTCGCGGATGCCCAATCGGATGACCTCGCCCGGTTGGGCGCGGGCCAACTGGTACTGAATGAAGGACTCCACGGCGTGTTGGATGCGGGCCCCGTCCACGATGACGTCGGGCACCGCCTGCGCCGGATTCAGGCCCAACACGAGCGCCACCTGGGCCGCCGAGGCCGCGGCGCGCTGCCGCTCCACCGCCGCGTCCAGAAGAGGCAGCAGGGATTGGCGCTCCTGCTCACAGGGCAGGGAGCCCAGGTCCGCCCGGCTGGCGTCGAAGAAGTCCTGGGAGAAGGCGAGCGAGCGGTCCGCGTTGCGGAGGATGGTCTCCAGGCCGCGCTGCACCTTGGCCTCCAGGGGCACGCGGCCGTTGAGCAGCAGGGCCGCGTACGAGCGCACGTTGGCCAGTGAGCCGCGCAGGTCATGCGACGCCATGGACAGGTAGCGCACACGCCGCCGCACCCCGGCCTCGTCCCACGCCAGGGGCGACGTCCACAGCAGCAGCGCGCCGTCCTCCAGCGCCTCCTCGCCCGCCATCAGCACCTGGCCGTCCCGCTCCCAGTGGCTGCCGCTCCCAGGGCGCCGCTGAAAGCCCGCAACCGCCATGAGCTCCGGCAGGGAGCCCACGCGGCTGGGGAGCGCCTCCAGGCCGAGCTGCGCCAGCAGCGAGCGTCCGAGCAGGCGCGGGCTGCCTCCGCGAGGCACGAGCAGAAGCCCGGGTGCCGCCATGTCGCCTGCTTTCAGCTCCCCCTCGCTCGCCACGTTCCACACCCCCAGTCCATCAGGTCACGGAAAGGGTGGGCAGTGACTGTCGGTTTTGCAACGTGGGCCCATGTCTGGCGGCGTGGGCGCATTTTCTTGCGCGGCCGTGTGGGAGGATGGTTGAAGAATCCCAGCGTCGCACCTCGGGAGACTGCTCTGACCTTGCACAATGCACAGCATGCGAGGGCCCCGGTGGTCCTGGTCGTCGATGACGACCCGGACATCCTGGAGGCCCTTTCAGAGATTCTGGAAGCCGAAGGCTTCGAAATCCGCCGGGCGCGGAACGGGAAGGAGGCGTTGGATCGGCTCGAGCCCGAACCGCCCAACCTCATCCTGTTGGACCTGATGATGCCGGTGATGGACGGCTGGGAGTTCGCCCAGCGGATGCGGCAGAAGCCGCCCGAGGTGGCGCGCATCCCCCTCATCGTCCTGAGTGCGGACCGCAATGTGGGCAGCAAGGCCGCCGACATTGGCGCGGTGGGGCATCTGGCCAAGCCGTTCGAACTCAACGATTTGTTGGACATGGTTCGCCGCTCGCTGAACCCCGCTGCCGCGTCCACCATCGCGTGACAGATGCCGCATCCGTGTCTTGACCTGCCAGGGGGGCGCCATTACGGTCCCCCTGTCTTTGATTTTCAAATCAACGATCAGGCCAAGGAGTGTGTCGTGAGCGCGAAGGACATCATCGAGAACCAGATTCCGGAGACCCTCAAGGCGAAGCCGGAGCTGGCGAAGGAAATCAACGCCGTCATCGTCTTTGACGTGTCGGGCGAGGGTGGCGGGAAGTGGACGCTGGACGCCACCAAGTCCGAGGGCTGGGTGACGGAAGGCGCGGTCGACAACGCGAAGATGACCATCTCCGTGAGCAACGACGACTTCGTGAAGATTCGCGAGAAGAAGCTCAACGCGCAGATGGCGGCCATGCAGGGCAAGCTGAAGTTCAAGCCCATGGACATGGGCCTCGCGATGAAGCTCGCGAAGCTGCTCTAATTTCCGGCGGACCGGAGCGTTGCGGGCGGACTCCGCCCGCTGGCTTCTGCCGCACGCGGCGCGTCTCCTTCACAGGGGCGCGCCGCAGTCGTTTCCACACCCCCCCGACGCTCGCTTCGAGGAATGCCCATGTCGTCGCTCCCGCTTACTGGCCTGCGCGTGCTGGACTTGTCGCGCCTGCTGCCCGGCCCCTACGCCACCCTGGTGCTGGCAGACCTGGGCGCCACCGTGGACAAGGTGGAGGAGCCGGAGGGCGGGGACTACATCCGCCAGATGCCGCCCCTGCGGGATGACGTCAGCGGCCTGTTCTACGGCCTCAATCGGAACAAGCGCTCCCTGACGCTGAACCTGAAGCAGCCCGAGGGCCGCGAGGCGCTGAAGCGGCTGGTGCGCCACTACGACGTGCTTGTGGAGAGCTTCCGGCCCGGCGTCATGGACAAGCTGGGCGTGGGCGAGTCCGTGCTGCGCGCGGAGAACCCCCGGCTCATCTACTGCGCCATCTCCGGCTACGGGCAGACGGGGCCGGACCGGCTGAAGGCGGGGCATGACTTGAACTACGCGGCCCGCGCCGGCCTGCTGGGCTACGGCGGCGAGGCCGGCGGCGCGCCCGCGTTTCCCGGCGTGCAGATGGGGGACATTGGCGGCGGCAGCCTCTTCGCGCTGGTGGGCATCCTGGCGGCGCTGCACGAGCGTGAGCGCACGGGGCAGGGGCGCTTCGTGGACGTGTCCATGACGGACGGCGCGCTGGCCTTCCTGCACATGCACCTGGCGTCGCGCCTCTTCATGGGGACGGAAGGCGCCGCCCTTCAGCGGGGCAAGGATGCGCTCAACGGGGGCTACGCGTGCTACGGCCTGTACCGCACGGCGGATGACCGGTGGCTCGCGGTGGGCGCGCTGGAGCCCAAGTTCTTCGCGGGCGTGTGTGAGCGGCTGGGGCGTCCGGAGCTGCTGGAGGACGCCTACGCCCCGGGTGAGCCCGGCGCGCGCGTGAAGGCGGAGCTGACGCGCCTGTTCGCCGAGCACCCACTGGCGTACTGGCAGGAGCGCTTCGCGGGCTCCGACCTCTGCATCGAGCCCGTGGCGGAAGGGGACGACGTGCTGAAGGACCCGCAGCTCCAGGCCCGGGGCCTCTTCGTGGAGACGGAGGACGCGGTGCTGGGCCGCAAGGTGACGCACCTGCTGACGCCGCTGCGCATGGGCGAGACGCCGCTGCGCGCGCCGCCCGCGCTGGGGCAGCACTCGCGGGAGATTCTGGAAGCGGCGGGCTTTACCGCGCAGGAGCTTGCGCGGCTGGGGCACTGACGGCGGGCGTCCGCCACAGGGCCTCGCCGCGCGCGGCGTGGCAGGTGTCGCCCAACAAATCCAACGCGAGCTGCGGCTGCCGTTCGGCCAGCGCTGGCCACCCGTCGAAGGCGCCACCGGCTTCCAGCCGGCGCACGGTGTGCTCCAGGGCCGTGCGCGCCCGCTCCACCGTCTGCTGCTGGGCTTTCGTGGGCCGCCACCGGGTGTCGTCGCGGTAGCGGCCGAGCGTCTCCAGCAGGTGGCCCTGGAACTTCAGCATCTGCACCAGCAGGGGCAGCCGGTGCGCGAACGGCGCGTCGGCCAGCGCCGCCTCGTACTGCCGGCCTTCCGAGTCCAGCCGGTACAGCAGCACGTCCACCTGCGCGTCCAGCCGCTTGCGCCACGCCTTGCGCACGGAGGCATGCCGGGCCCAGCCCGCCACGGCCTGGAAGTAGTGAAGCCCGCCGCACGGGTGGGCGTAGATGCCTTGCTTTCGCTTGGGGACCTGCGTCCGCCCCGCGCGCATCGCCGCGGCCAGCTCGGCCTGGGCGGCTTCGAGCGTGGCGAGCGCGTCCCGCATCACCGTGTCGATGTGGACCGTCGTGCCTTCGCTGGTGCGGAACGTGGCGCCGGGCTCCATCGCCAGGGACAGGGCGTCCAGTGCCCAGGCGCCCTCGGGATGGGCGACGAGTGAGGGGCGGAAGTCGAGCTGCAACTGCTCCACCAGCGCCTGCACCATGACGGGGCCCCAGGACGCGTCGAAGCGGTGGCGCACCGGGTAGCCCGCGTGCAGCAGGCTCTTGAGCTGAAGGGCGGGGTGGGGCTCCACCGGCGTGCCGTTGGCGGTTCGGCTGTCGAAGAAGAGCCGCTGGGC